>CAYSSQ010000012.1:0-34880 GCA_964433825.1 uncultured Prochlorococcus sp.
ATTATTTCTCTGAGATTTTTAACGTAAAAAACTGTTGGTTTGGAGTAAACGGAGCTACAAGTTTGATTCAAGCAGCGATCCTAACATTAGCCAAACCTGGTGATTACATTTTAGTTCCTAGGAATGTGCATATTTGTGTAATAAAAATATGCATAGTTTCAAATATAATACCTATTTTCTTTGATCTCCCTTATGAAGAAAAAACTGCGCATTACAAACCGATAACAAGCGAATGGCTAAAAAATATCCTCAGTAGTGAATCTTTAGAAAATAAAAAGATAGCAGGAGCAGTAATTATTCATCCTTACTATCAAGGATATTCAAGTGATCTAGATAAATTGATAGAGATTTTTCACAAACAAAAAATACCTGTATTAGTAGATGAAGCTCATGGATCTTATTTTGTTTTTTGTGAGGATCTAGGGCTACCTAAATCAGCTTTAAGAACAAAAGCGGATCTAGTTGTCCATTCTCTTCACAAGTCTTTAAATGGACTAACGCAAACTGCAATTCTATGGCATTTAGGCCATCAGATAAATAAAAAAGAATTAGCTAATAATATAAATTTACTTCAAACAACTAGTCAAAATTCATTATTATTAGCTTCTTGTGAAGAATCTATAAAAGACTGGCTAAATAAATACAGCCTAAAAAAATATAAAAAAAGAATATTTGAAGCTCACAATATTTTTGCAAAACTTACAAATAAAGGAATACCCCTTCTAGAGACACAAGATCCTTTAAAAATAATTCTACACACAGGGAAATTTGGTATTGATGGATTTACTGCTGACAAATTCTTTTATGAGAATGGACTTGTTGCTGAATTACCAGAGGTTATGACATTAACATTTTGTTTGGGTTTTGCTAAGCAAAACGATTTTGTAAATATTCTTTCTCAGTTATGGAATAAATTGATTTTAAAAAAATCACATCAATTTAATTTTGAGAATCTAAAACCTCCTTTCAAACCAGTTCAGATTCCCGAGATGAAACCCTCTGAGGCTTGGCGAAAAGAGTCATATAAAGTTCCAATTAAAGATGCTATTGGAAAAATATCTGCAGAAATAATATGCCCTTATCCACCAGGCATACCTTTAATTATTCCCGGTGAAAGGATTGATAAAGATAGAGTAAATTGGCTACTAGCAAATAAGTTATATAATAATGATCTGGTAAATTCTTATTTAAAGGTAATAAAAAATTAAGTAAAATATGAGATTCAAAAGCGGTTTAATTATTGGTATTTTTGGTCTGATTGTAGTTTCTTTAGGAGGGTGGTTCTTTGTTATTGGAATAAGCCTTCTCACTTATTTTGCTCTTTTGGAACTATTTAAAATGGCTGAATACACAGGGATTAAGCCGGCAACGAAAACAACTTTATTCTCCTGCGTAATAATAATTCTATCAACATATTTAGAAGTAAATGGAATTATAGAAAAAGAAATTTCTAACGCTATTTTACCAATATCTTCAATTGCAATTTGTACCTGGTTGCTTCTACAACCGAAGCCTGGGAAAATCTCTGATATTGCTACATCTATATTTGGTTTATTTTATTTAGGTTTACTACCAAGTTATTGGATTAAATTAAGGGAATTAGATAATCTTTTTAAAAGTTCTAATTACAGTGGTAATCTATTTTCTAGCTTGGATAATTTCTCAGGATTTAAAGTTACTTTAATAACATGTTTATTAATTGTATCTAGTGATATTGGTTCATATCTCATTGGGAAAAGATATGGGAAGAGCTCACTTTCTTTAATATCTCCGGGAAAAACTATTGAGGGCTTAATTGGTGGTATAAGTTGTTCAATCTTAACAGGAATTATTTTTACGACTTTATTTAAATGGGAAAATTCAATCTTAATTGGGATATTTTTTGGAATACTAGTTTCATTAATGGGTTTAGTTGGAGATCTAATTGAATCAATGATGAAAAGAGACGCAAAGCTAAAAGATTCAGGGGATTTATTGCCAGGTCATGGTGGGATGTTAGATAGGATAGACAGTTATATTTTTACTCCCTCACTAATTTATTACACTATTTTAATAATCGACTTATTTAAAATTTTTTAGTTTCTAATTTTACTCTGGATTTTAGTTTTAATTTTAAATAATCTTTATTAAAACTTAACCCTTTAAAACTAATATTTTCGTCAAAAGGGATTAAGAGATATTTCTTAGAATTACACTTTTTTAATATTAGATTATTATTTTCAAAAATTAATTCGTAAGTAAATTTAAAATTTTCTTCTTCATTTGAGATATAAAAATTAATTAATTGATTATCAAATGATATATCTCTTATAAATAAATTTTGCACTACAAATTCTTTAATTTCTTTATTAATATCAGAACAATTTTTATTAATTATATTTTTTATATTTTCGCTCGTTAAATATAAAGTAGTTTGAGCCTGAAAATCATTTAAATTAAATATTTTTCTATTTTTAGAGAAATTTATACTTAAATTAAAACCCTCAAATATAGCATTTTTAAAATAAAAATCTTTATAAATAATATCCTCTGCCTCAATAATAAGTTTATCAATATGACCTCTAAATTTTTTACTTTTAGTTAACAACTTTATTCTTAAAATTTTAATCTTTTGAAAATAAGTTTTTAATATAAATTTTATCCCTAATGTTATTAAATTAAGAACCATATTCAAATCATAGAAAAAAGTCTTCTATTATTTTTGCAGTTAGAGTAGCTAAATCCAAATGAGGTAGATGACCACAGTTTTTTAGATTTACAGATTTTATTTTATTAATATCGCCAATTTTCTTTATTTCTAATTTCCCTAAAATCCTATCATTTTCTCCACAAATTATTTTTGTAGGGATATCTTTAATATATTTTTTAGATCCACCAAATCCTCCATTTTTTGCAAATGAGGCTAATGAATTTCTCCATCCTTTACACCCTAAATGTATTGAAGCTATTTGCTCTTCCATCTTCCCAACACTCTTATCAGGGAATGCAAAAGCTTGTCTACAAAGATTTTTTCTGACAAAAGGAGTCCCTAAAAAAGCTGCTCCAATTTGATTAAAAGGAAATGGAATACTTTTTGGCTCACCAAATAAACCTGCCGGTGATAATAGAATCATTTTTTCGATATCATTCGAAATTTCTTCAGTAAGTCTTAATGCGACTGATCCCCCCATTGAGGCTCCTACAATTTTTAGATTCTTATTTAGATTCAGCTCTACCAATAAATCCCTAAGATTTTGAATTATGTTGCTTGGTGTATAGTTTAGACCAGCTATTCTAGGAGAAAATCCAAAGCCAAATAGGTCAGGGATAATCAATTTAAAATTTGTTTGAAGCTTTGGTACTAATCTTCTAAATTCTAAAAATGAACTATCAAAACCATGAAGTAATAAGACTGGATCCCCTTCCCCATAAATAACGACTGGGAACTCAAAAACACCCCATTTTTTTTCAAGTTTAACCCATTTCACATTTTTTGATAATTCTCTAGCCAATGGGTCAATTAAAGAAGCGCTTGCTTCAGAAAAATAATTTAAATTTACTTGATTTAAATTATTGCTCATATTACCAAAATAGTTAAATTTTTTTAAATTGCTATTTTATTTCTTTCAAATTCGGATACAACGTCAATAATATCATTTGGACTAACTGAAAAAGGTAAGTAGTGTATTTCTGACTCTTCCCTACACGTAAAATTAGCAATTTTCTCTAAATTATCATTCTCAAATACATCGATACCAAGTTCAGCAATACTTGAAGGCAAATTTAAATCTCTCATAAACTTAAGAAGCTGCTTTGCGGATTGTTTAGCTAATATATTTTTATTTTTATTAGCCTCTAAACTTAGCTGTATTAGAATCCCAACTCCAACAATTTCTCCATGTAGAGGCTTTTTACTTGGCTCTAATTGAGTAATTGAGTTATGTATCGCATGAGCGGCAGCAGTTCTACATTTTTCACCCCCAATTCCTCCGATTAATCCTGCTGTAATTCCATTTGCATCAATAACATTAGACCAAGAAATATTATCAACACTTTGATTTTTGTAGGCGGCTAATCCATCAATGAATAGTTGATCCCTTAAAACTCTTGATATCTGTATAGCCTGTTGTACCATTCCATCACAATTATTAGAACTTGTAACTGAAGATTCGTACCATTTAGCCAATGAATCTGCAATCCCACTCCTTAGAGTATTTAGAGGTGCTGTTTTTATTAAAGAGTGATCATAAATTAATAATTCCGGACAAGATCTAAGATTAACATCCTTAATAAATTGCCCTTTTTTAGTATAAATATTTGATAATGCTGTCCAGCCGGCACAAGTAGAGGCACTTAACGGGACTGTTATACAGGGGATTGACAAAGAGTCTGCCAGAAGTTTTCCCGTATCTAAAACTTTCCCTCCCCCCGCAGCTATAATTGCATCACATTTTTTTTGAGATGCAAATTCATATGCATTTTCAAGATCCTCATGACAGCAATCAAATTGAATACTTATTTCGTAAGGATTAAAATTGTTCCTTGTTAAGTCTTCAAATAAAGATGATCTAATTTTGCTTGTAGCTTTACTTCTACCAAGAACAAGTGGATTATTAGTGATTTTTCGAATATCATCTAAACTGTTTTGCCAAGCCTTATTCCCTCTAACGACCTTAGATGGAGAAATTAAATACATGCAAGAATAAATTAATTTTTAGAAATTAGCACCAGCTAATTCTTGAGGAGATTCTTCGGAGGAAATTTTAACTGTGACCTTTTTATTCTCATCAATATCAACTAGAGCCGTATCACCATCTTTAATTCTTCCAGAAAGTACTTCTTCAGCTAAGCTATCCTCCAATAGCCTCATGACAGCTCTTCGTAAAGGTCTAGCTCCATATGCAGGATTATATCCTTCTTCAACAAGTCTTTCTTTGAAAGCATCAGTTACATTAAGCTTTATTCCTTTCTCATTAATTCTTGAGAATACCTCTTTTAACATAATTTCAGCAATATCTTTAACTTCATTTTTAGTTAACTGCCTAAATACAATTATTTCATCAAGTCTATTTAAGAATTCAGGTCTAAAGTATTGTTTTAATTCTTCATTTACTAGCGATTTAATTCTATTGTATTGGCTATCCTCAATTGATTCACCAGAAAATTCAAAACCTAATCCTCCACCTCCTTTTTCAATAACTTTTGATCCAATATTTGAAGTCATTATTAGCAATGTATTTTTGAAATCAACTGTTCTTCCTTTTGAATCAGTAAGTCTACCTTCCTCAAGGAGTTGAAGTAACAAGTTAAAGACATCTGGATGAGCTTTTTCAACCTCATCAAAAAGAACTACAGTATAAGGTCTTCTTCTAACTGCTTCAGTTAACTGACCGCCTTCATTAAAACCAACGTATCCAGGAGGTGAGCCTATTAGCTTACTCACAGTATGCCTCTCCATAAATTCTGACATATCTAATCTAATCATTGCTTCCTCGCTACCAAAGAAATAAGAGGCAAGAGCCTTTGTTAATTCGGTTTTTCCAACTCCAGTTGGACCAGAGAAAATAAAACTAGCTATTGGTCTGTTTGGATTTTTCAATCCAACCCTAGCTCTTCTTATGGCTCTAGATACAGCTTTAACTGCTTCGTCCTGTCCAATTAGTCGTTTATGGAGCGTATCTTCCATATTCAATAATTTCACAGATTCAGTTTCAGTAAGTTTTTGTACTGGGACTCCTGTCCAAGAAGCAACTATATGTGCAACATCTTCTTCGCTAACTATTGGATTTTGCATTAATGCGACATTATCATTTGAATTTACTTCTTCAAGAGTTCCATCTTCTTTTGCCTGAGTATCTTTTTTATCCTCAAGTAATTGTTTTATCTTTGAGGAAAGTTCAATTTCTTTCTCCCGTAATTGACCAGCTTGATCGAAGTTTTGCTCTCTTACTGATTCTTCTTTTTGCTTTTGAACTTCTCTCAACTCCTTATCGATTAATTTAGCCTCTGGTGGCAATTTTGAGTTTATTAGTCGAACCCTGCTACCTGCCTCATCAATTAGATCGATTGCTTTGTCTGGCAAAAATCTATCAGAAATATATCTATCTCCCAAATGAGCAGCAGCTTCGAGAGCTTCATCAGTAATTTTCAGACGATGATGTTGTTCGTATCTTTCTCTTAATCCTCTTAAAATCTCAATTGTATCGTCTATTGAAGGTTCTCCTACCATTACTGGTTGAAACCTTCTTTCTAAGGCAGCATCCCTTTCGATATGCTTTCGATATTCATCTAGAGTTGTGGCTCCTATACATTGGAGTTCTCCCCTTGCTAAAGCTGGCTTAAGAATATTTGCTGCATCTATGGCACCTTCAGCTGCACCAGCCCCTATGAGTGTATGTACTTCATCAATAACTAAGATTACATTTCCTGCAGATTTGATTTCTTCCATTATTTTTTTAAGTCTTTCTTCAAATTCGCCTCTATACTTTGTGCCAGCGACTAGAAGACCAATATCAAGTGTTAAAACTCTTTTATCTTCTAGGATATCAGGAATTTCACCTTGTTGAATTCTCTGGGCCAAACCTTCTGCAATAGCAGTTTTACCGACACCGGGCTCGCCTATTAAGACGGGGTTATTTTTTGTTCTTCTACCTAAAATTTGAACTACTCTATCAATTTCATCATGACGACCTACAACTGGATCAAGCTTAGATTCACTTGCAAGTTTAGTTAGATTAGTTCCAAACTCATCTAATGTAGCAGTTTTAATATTAGATTTACTGGAATTTGCCCCTGAACCTACTTCAGCGGTCTCACCCAGCATCCTGATAACTTGAGTTCTAATTTTAGTTAAATCTATACCTAGATTTTCTAGAACTCTTGCAGCGACTCCTTCTCCCTCTCTTATAAGTCCAAGTAAAAGATGCTCTGTACCTATATAGTTATGTCCTAATTGTCTCGCTTCTTCTAATGATAATTCTAAAACTCTTTTTGCTCTTGGGGTAAAAGGTATTTCAACCGCCACAAAACCTGATCCTCTTCCAATTATTTTTTCAACTTCAATTCTTGAATCCTTTAAATTAACTCCTAATGACTTTAATACTTTTGCGGCAACACCTGTACCTTCACCTATGAGGCCGAGAAGAATTTGTTCTGTGCCTACAAAATTATGACCAAGTCTCCTTGCCTCTTCTTGGGCAAGCATGATCACTTTTATGGCTTTTTCAGTAAATCTTTCAAACATTGCTAAAAGGTTTCTACTAATAACCTACCAGTAATAAGCCTGTTTTGTGTTCAGAATTAGCTTTTGTGAATACCTTATGATTTTAAATAATTGTCCAAATACTACACTACAAGTAGGATCGCATGTTATAACTTGAGTCTCAAAGATTCTGGTAATCCGCACAATAAAAATCTTTATTATTTTTTTAACAAACAACTTTGGATTTTAAAATGGCATCGCTTCCGTTTTTATAATAATTTTTTCTAACACTTATAGTTTGAAAATTAAATTTTTTATAAAATTCGATAGCAGATAAATTATTTGATGAAACCTCAAGAAATATCTTTTTAATATTATTTTTCTTAGTAATATTTAAAAATTCCGCAAATAAACTTTGCCCAAAACCTTTTCTAGTATGTTCAGGACGAATTGCTAAATAAAGTAATTCCGCCTCATCAAGAATTAATTGATAAACACAAACCCCAATAAACTTTTCATTCGCATAGACAGCGAGAGATCTAACATCTTTTTTCTTAAGTGCACTCTCCCATTGCTCATAGCTCCATAACTTTATTGATTCAGAATCCAGTAAAAAGCATAATTTTGCTTCACTTTCATTTATTTCTCTAAAAATTGCCATTCTGAAATTAATAATCCAAGTAAAAGTTAAGTAGGTAATTTTAAATTAATTAGTTGTAGAATAAACAAAAATCTTAACAATGGAAGTTAAAACTCAATTTTTAAAAAATAAGCTTAATTATGATAATCCTAATAAGAATATTGTTCCTTTAACAACAAAAATAGATGTGAATGAAAGTTTATCTATTGGGGATTGTTCTATTAATGATCTTGTCAATAGATATGGATCTCCTCTTTACATCTTAGATGAATTAACTTTACGTAATTCATGCAAAGCATATAAAAATGGTCTCAAGAAGCATTATCCGGGCAAATCTCTACCAATATATGCTTCAAAAGCAAATAGCTCTTTGTTTATGAGTAGTTTGGTTGCCTCAGAGGGTCTAGGCTTGGATGCTGTTTCAGAAGGCGAACTGTTAACTGCGTTAAGGGGTGGAGTTGCTAGTGAAAGAATAGTTTTTCACGGTAATAACAAATCAATTGAAGAATTAAAGTTTGCCTTAAAAAACAAAGTTAAAATAGTACTTGATAATTATTATGATTTGGAGAGAGTTAAAGAATTAATAAAAAATAATTCCTTTACAACGAATATAATGATTAGGTTTACTCCTGGTATAGAGTGCCACACTCATGAATATATAAAAACAGGCTCCTTTGATAGTAAGTTTGGCTTTGGGATCGAATGCTTAGATCATTTATATCAAGAAATAAGTGAGGCAAAAAACATAAATCTTATTGGGATTCATGCTCATATTGGATCACAAATTTTTGAATTAGAACCTCATAAAGATTTAGTAAAAATAATGGTTGATTCGATTATAAAAGCCAAAAAATATGGTCATAATATTTCAGAATTAAATGTAGGAGGAGGATTAGGAATTAAATATACAAATGATGATGACCCTCCTTCTATAGATGAATGGGTAAAGACCATTTCAGAAGAAGTTATTCAACAATGTAAATTTAACAATTTAGAACTTCCAACTCTTATGTGCGAACCAGGGAGGTCAATTGTATCTACAGCAGGAATAACGATTTATAAAATTGGCTCTCTAAAAGAGATCCCTGATTTAAAAACTTATTTATCAGTAGATGGAGGTATGAGTGATAACCCTAGACCAATAACTTATCAATCTAATTACTCTGCTTGTTTAGTTAAAAAACCTTTGGATACTAATTCACTCAGAAAATATACAATAGCCGGGAAACATTGCGAATCTGGAGACGTATTATTTAAAGATCTAGTTTTAGGAGAATGCAAGGCTGGTGATTTATTATGTGTATTTGGAACAGGAGCTTACAATAATTCTATGAGTTCAAATTACAATAGGATTCCAAGACCTGCTGCACTTGTTGTCTCAGATGGAAATGCTGAATTAATTCAAAGAAGAGAAACTTCAGAAGATCTCTTAAAAATGGATGTTTTGCCAGATCGCTTTATTATGCAAAGTTAGGTAAGTTTAAAATAAGCACAAATTATTAATGTGAACTTTTGGAGGTTTATAAACTTTAAAATTGTATTAGATGTTTTTTTTGCGTCAGGATTTGGATTATTACTTTTTTCTAGAGTCAAAGAACAGAGGACACTTTGGCTCCTTAGAGGTTATTTATTTTTAGTTTCACTAGCTTGGTTTATTCAAAGGTATGCAAATCTTCCTTTGACTACAAAAGTATTGGATGCAGTTGTACTGGTATGCTCTCTATCTTTAGCAATACTATGGCAGGGTGAATTAAGAAGATTAATGGAATTATTAGGGACAGGTAGACTTGCTGTTATTCTCGGGAATCCCTCAAAAGGATTTAGAGCAAATGCCAATACTGTTAATCAAATAGTAGATGCTGCAGGAAAACTTTCACAAAACAGAAAAGGAGCTTTGGTTGTTGTTGATTTCGGAAGTGATCTAAGGCCTGAGGATTTCCTTTATTCTGGCATAAATATCGAAGCCCAACTTTCTACTGAACTTTTGATAAATTTATTTGCTACTGACACTCCTCTCCATGATGGAGCTGTTTTAGTAAAAGGAAATAAAATAATATCTGCTGGAGTTATATTGCCTTTATCAAGGCAGGGCATAAGTCGTTATGGGACAAGGCATCTGGCCGCACTGGGAATATCTGAAAGATTCGACAGATGCATCTGTATTGTTGTTTCTGAAGAAACAGGAACATTATCTTTAGCTCATCAAGGAAAACTCGAAAGACCAATTACAAGCAGTAGATTACAAGAACTTTTAATAGATTTTATAGGTAATCCAAACAATCAAACTAGTTCTAAATCATCTACAAATAGAAATGTTATATCGCCAAAAAATGTCACAACTGATATCATTCCCAATATTGTCATTGATAAACCAATTAAAAAATCTGATTAAGAGATGTCAATTCAAAAAATAAATATGAAATTGAGAAATAAAACTAATGAGATTTTAGATTTAACCAATGGGATAGATAAACTTCGTCTACCTCAACATATTGCAATTATTATGGATGGTAATGGTAGATGGGGCACAAAAAGAGGTTTACCAAGATCCCATGGTCATAATAAAGGAGTAACAGTTTTAAAAAATATTATAAAATTATCAAAGAAATTAGGAATTAAAGTTTTAACTGTTTATGCTTTTTCTACAGAAAATTGGTCTAGACCTATTGAGGAAGTCAATTTCCTCTTAAATCTTTTTGATAAAGTTCTCCAAAAAGAATTAGATGAAATTAACAAAGAGTCAATTCGACTCAACTTTATTGGCGATTTATCTCCTTTTCCTGAAAATCTAAAGCAACTTATTAGCGAATCAGAAGAAATTACTATAAACAATAAAGAATTAACATTGAATGTATGTATGAATTATGGAGGCAGACAAGAATTAGTAAAAGTTGCTAAAGAATTAGCAAAGCAATCTCTATCTGGAAAAATAAAGCCTGAAGAAATTGACGAGAAATTATTTGAATCAGAACTATATACGAGAGAATTTAGTGATCCTGAACTATTAATTAGAACGAGCGGAGAAAAGAGAATAAGTAATTTTTTACTGTGGCAATTAGCTTATTCTGAGATTTATATTACTCAGGTTTTATGGCCTGAATTTAACGAAATAGAATTTTTAAAAGCAATAATTGATTATCAATCTAGAAATAGACGTTTCGGAGGTATAGAATCAATATCGAAGGAATCAATAAATAGTTCTTTCTATCATAGATGATTTAAGATGATCAACCTAGATATAGATTCAACTGAAGATTTAAGATATGACTGGGAAAGAGAGCAAATCCTAGCTATTTTAAATTTGCCTCTTATTGATTTAATGTGGAAAGCACAGATAGTGCACCGTAAATATAACGATTATAAAGTTCAACTGGCCTCTCT
This sequence comes from uncultured Prochlorococcus sp., assembly GCA_964433825.1. GTDB lineage: Bacteria > Cyanobacteriota > Cyanobacteriia > PCC-6307 > Cyanobiaceae > Prochlorococcus_A. The sequence continues at coordinate 11,202 of CAYSSQ010000012.1, forward strand.
TTTCAGTGTGAAAACTGGAGGATGTACTGAAAATTGTTCATATTGTAGCCAATCTATTTATAGTTCTAGTCAAATAAAAAGTAATCCTCTTCATGAAGTGGAATCAGTTTTAAAAAGGGCAAAAATAGCAAAGGAAGAGGGGGCAGAAAGATTCTGCATGGGTTGGGCGTGGAGAGAGATTAGAGATGGTAGTGCTTTTAATTCAATGCTTGAAATGGTAAAGGGAGTTAGAAATTTAGGAATGGAAGCATGTGTAACGGCGGGAATGCTTAACGATACACAAGCATTAAAACTTGCGGAAGCTGGTTTAACTGCATATAACCATAATCTTGATACTAGTCCTGAATACTATCAAAATATTATTACAACTAGAACTTATCAGGATAGATTAGACACCTTAAAAAGGGTTAGAAATGCTGGAATAAATATCTGTTGCGGAGGAATTATTGGGTTAGGCGAATCCAATAATGATAGAGCTTCTCTTTTGCAAGTACTTTCTAATATGAAGCCGCACCCTGAGAGTGTCCCTATAAATGCACTTGTAGCTATAGAAGGTACTGGTCTAGAGGAATCTAAGGATGTTGACTCTATCGAGATGATAAGAATGATCGCCACAACAAGAATACTCATGCCAAAGAGTAAAGTGAGGTTAAGTGCAGGAAGAGAAAAATTATCGAAAGAAGCTCAAATTTTATGTTTTCAATGCGGAGCTAACTCAATATTCTATGGAGATGAACTTTTAACGACCTCAAACCCAGCCTGTGAAACAGATAGAAAACTTTTAAAAGAAGTAGGTGTATCTTTCAATAAAAATTTTGAACCTAAGCAAGGAACACTAGCTGCTAAATGAAAAAAAAATATAAAGTTATTTCACTTTATTGTTTTACTAAAATCGAAAAGATTTTAATTTTAGAAATCAAAGAAAAACTATTAGCTTATAAGAATAATGTTTCTGGTTTGATTATTCTTGGAGAAGAGGGTATTAATGGTACTATTTGTGGTCCTGAAGAATACATCGATAAATTATTTGAATTCATTAAAGAATTTTCAAAAAAAAATGATTTAAATGAAAAAATCAGTTTTTATGATAAAAAGATTTTTAAGAAATTAAAGGTAAAAATAAAAGCAGAAATAGTAACTATTGGAATTAAGGATATAAATCCAGAATCACAAAATGGAGCTTACCTAGATGCGAGAGAATGGAATGACGTAATAGAGGATAAAAATACAATAATCATTGATACAAGGAATCACTATGAAGTGAAGCTTGGAACATTTAAAAATGCTATTAATCCTAATACAAATAACTTTAGAGAATTTCCAAAATGGGTTGAGAAAAATTTAGAAAAAACCATTAAAAATAAAAAGAAGCATAAAATAGCTATGTTTTGTACAGGGGGTATAAGATGTGAGAAAGCAACCTCTTTTTTAAAAAGAAAAGGCTTTGAAAATGTTTTTCATCTGAAAGGTGGAATTCTAAAATACCTTGAAACAGTCGAACCAGATAAAAATCTTTATATAGGTGAATGTTATGTTTTTGATGAAAGAGTAGCTCTTGATAATCAACTCAAAAAAGGTAATTATTCAATTTGTTATGCATGCGGAATGCCTGTTTCAGAAAAAGATAAAAATAAGATTGAATATATTGAAGGGATTCAATGTCATAACTGCATAAACAAGTTTACAGAACAAGATAGGAAAAGATTTGCTGAAAGACAAAAGCAAATTTTAAAGAAAGAAAAAGTAATTTAAATAACTTAAAAATGAAAATTAGTAGATTACAAAAAATTGCAGAATCTCTTGGTTTAATAATCAAAATCCAAATAAGAGAGACCTTAGGGCTTAATTTCTTTAGGGTTGTTGTCGCCCAACAAGATAATGACTATGTGAAAATTTGGGGAGAAATGAAAGGTTGGACAATTCCTTTTAAAAAAGGCTTACAATTAGATACCTTAAAAATTTTAAAAAATTCTCCTCCCTTCGTATCAGAATTGATATGGGCTACAACAATGGCATGGGCATTAGAAAATACTTGTTGTAAAAGCGCAAGATTATTAGCTATTTATGATCAAGAAGGTTATAACAAAAAGCTTGTTAGATACTTTAGAAAAACTGGTTTTTGTATAGTAAAACATGTCGGGTCAAGTCCAAATGATCTTTTATTAAGGTTAATCTGGGGTGGAGCTGGTACCTTAATGAAAGGTGAATGCGAAGATATCTTAAAAAAAATACAAGTCAAATTTGAAAAATTAAGTTTAATTCAACCTGCATGATAACTACTTCTTATGAGAGGACCACATGATACCTTCTTAAAACCAACTTCTTTTGAAAAATTTTTAATATGATCAAATTCTTCTGGTCTCCAATATTTTCTAACTGGTAAATGATTAAGAGATGGTCGTAGATATTGCCCAATTGTAATTTGATCACAATTAACTTTTTTTAAATCCAATATTGTACTTTTAATCTCTTGTAGATTTTCACCTAATCCAAGCATAATTCCAGATTTTGTTTGAATATTTGGTGCAATTTCTTTTGAAACTTTAAGTAAATTAATAGAACTAAAATAATTAGCTCCTCTTCTGACTTCTCGTTGAAGTCTTTGAACAGTTTCAAGATTATGATTAAAGCAAACTGGATTTTTTTCTAATACTTTTTGTAATCTATCTTTTTGGAGAATTTCTCTCTCTTCTTGAGTTTTACCTCCTCCCCAAAAATCAGGTGTCAGCACCTCAATTTTAATATTAGGATCTATTTTTCTAATTTCATCAATTGTAGAGGTAAATAAAATTGCTCCATGATCAGCTAAATCATCTCGAGCCACTGAAGTTAGTACGACATATTTTAAATTTAAAATTTTTACAGCATTAGCGACTTTGATACTTTCTAAATTATTTATCTCTGATGGCCTCCCTTTGTTAACTTGGCAAAAAGCGCAAGCTCTAGAACAGATAGACCCCCCTAACAAGAAGGTGGCTGTTCCAGAGGCATAACATTCAGCTCTATTTGGACATCTGCCTTCTTCACAGATCGTATGAATATTTGCACTTTTTATTAATTTCTGTATTTTTTCAAATTCAGAGGCTTTACTTATAGGAAATTTTATCCATGAAGGTAATCTTTTTAAATTCTCACTCTTATCAAATTTAAATTCAGTCATTAGCTAAATTACATTTGTCCTACCTTCAAGAGCCCTTGCAAGGGTTACCTCATCTACATATTCCAATTCACTTCCCATTGGTAATCCATATGCAATTCTTGTAACTTTGGTAAAAGGAGTTAATAATTTTCCTATATATAAACTTGTTGTATCTCCTTCTACGCTTGGTGTTAATGCAAGAATTATCTCTTCTATTTCATTTTTGCTAACTCTCTCAACTAAGCTCTTTATTTCTAATAATTCTGGACCTACAGAATCCATCGGTGATATTAAGCCCCCTATTACGTGATAAAGCCCTTTAAATTCTCTTGCCCTCTCAAGAGCAAGTAAATCCTTAGTCTCCGCCACAACGCAAATTAATTTTTCATTTCTTTCTGGATTGCAACAAATTTCACATTCAGTTTCAGAGGTAAGATTAAAACATTTTTTACAATACCCAACATTATTATGAGCCTCAACTAAGGCTTTAGAAAATTCTATTATTGTTTTTTCGGGCTGCTTTAGTATATAAAGAGCTAGTCTCTGGGCAGTTCTTGGACCAATCCCGGGAAATCTTTCAAAATGTTCAATTAACTTTGCAAGTGGTTTTGTGAAAGTTATCAAGATTAAAAATTTTCTACTTGTAATCTATACCCATAAATCGAAATTGGTTTAAATTGTTTGCTTTCGATGTCTTATTATGTTTCTAGTATAAATTTTATTATTTAAATCAAAAGATGAAAAATTCTTTTAAATATTTGATCGCATTAACACTATGTCTATTTATAAGTGGATGTGGAAGTGGACTTAATGCTGGATTAGAAGCTTATCAAAGTCCTGATGGAAGATATGCTTTCTTTTACCCCACAGGATGGACCAGGGTAAAGGTAGATGGTGGTCCAGAAATTATTTATCACGATTTAATAAACAGTAATGAAACTTTAAGTTTAGTAATCTCAGATGTTAATAAAGAGGTTGAACTAGAACAACTTGGAACACCTTTAGAAGTTGGCCAAACTTTAATTGACAAAGTAATAGCACCAGAAGGATCAGGTAGGACTGTTGAATTGATAGAAGCGAACAAGAGAGAAACCTCAAACCATATTTTTTATGATTTAGAGTACGAATTAAATTTAAATAATCAAGATCGACATGAACTTGCCACTGTAGTTATAGATAGAGGAACTTTATATACCTTTGCAGTGGGTACTAACCAAGAAAGATGGAATAAAGTTGAAAAATTATTTGGAAATGTAATTCAGTCATTTAATTTTTTAATTTAATTTAAATACCTACCTGTACATTCCATAAGTCAGCGTAAACCCCGTTTGACTTTAACAAATTACTATGTTTTCCTTTTTCTATTATTCTTCCTTGATCTAGAACAATAATATTATCAGCATTTTTAATAGTACTCAATCTATGAGCAATAACTATAGTCGTTCTATTTTTAGTTAGTTTTGCTAGTGATTTTTGTATTAATAGCTCTGTTTCATTATCAACAGAGGCAGTAGCTTCATCAAGTATTAATATTGGAGAGTCCTTCAGTACTGCCCTTGCTAAAGCTATTCTCTGCCTTTGGCCTCCAGAGAGTCTTTGCCCTCTTTCTCCAACAATTGTTTTATATCCTTCTGGTAATTGTTTAATAAATTCATGAGCCTCAGCAACTTTTGAAGCTCTAATTATTTCTTTGATATTTGCTTTATTTGAACCATAAGAAATATTTTCCTGAACAGTACCATGAAATAAATAGGTTTCTTGACTTACTAAAGAGATACATCTTCTTAAATCATTTAACTTTATTTCTTTTATTGGGATATTATCCAATGTTATTGTTCCTTTATTAATATCGTAAATTCTAAGAAGTAATTTAATTAAGGTACTTTTACCAGAACCGGTTAAACCAACAATACCTAAAGTCATTTTAGGAGGTATGCAAATATTTATATCCTCTAATGTTGATTTTCTTCCTGGATAATTAAAATAAATATTCTTAAAAATAATTTCCCCATTTATTTGCTTGAAATTAATCCTTTTTTTTCCATCATTTATTTTTATTGGAGTATCTATTAAGTCAATTACTCTATTAACAGAAGCCATTGATCTTTGAAATTCATCTAAGACATGTCCAAGCGTGGTTAAAGGCCATAATAATCTCTGAGTAATAAAAACTAAAAAGCTATAAGTGCCAACATTAAGTTGGTTATTCCATACCTGAAAGCCACCAATTAATAAAATTGCTACAAATGCAAACAATATTGCAAATCTAATTAATGGGATAAAAGCAGATGATAGTTTTATAGCGGATTTATTACTTTTTTGATAAGCTAAGCTCTCTTTATCTAGTCTATTGAGTTCCCAATTTTCAGTAGTAAAACTTTTAATTGTTAAGATTCCACCCAAATTATTATTTAATCTTGATGCCAACAAGCCTGCTTTTCTTCTTACATCTTTATATTTTGGTGCAAGTTTACGCTGAAATTTAATTGATCCAAAAAATATTAATGGTATTGGTAAGAAAGCAAATAAAGCTATTCTTGGTGCAACAATAGCCATAGTTCCGCCAATTAAAAATACTGATACAAATAATTGAATAATTTCATTAGCTCCATGATCTAAAAATCTTTCTAATTGGTTAATATCGTCATTAAGAATAGATAATAATCTCCCAGTATTATCATTTTCAAAAAATTGCATATCTAATTTCTGAATATGCTCATAAGCTTTAACTCTAAGCTTATGTTGCGAAATCTGAGCAAGATTTCTCCATAAAACAGAATACAAATATTGAAATATAGATTCGGCACTCCAAATCAATCCTGACACAATTGAAAGAAAGATTAATTGTGAAGGTACTTCTTTTAAACCGAAATTAGAAATCCAAGAATTTTGCTCTTTTACAACAATATCTACAGCAAGACCAATAATAACAGGTGGAGCTAGATCGAGTACTCTATTAACAACTGAACTAATAAAAGCGAAAATTAAAATATTCTTCTCTTCTAAAAGATTTAAATAAAGTCTTAAAATAGGATTTTGATTACTATCAGTTTTCATTAACTTAGTATTAAAAATATTATAAATTAAGATTTTTTCTGGATTCTATTTTGCATTCAGAAATTGATTCTTCGTGACTTTTATTATTAGAAATTTTTTTTAAATAGCAATTACATACTTCTTGACCAAAATTATCTTCATATTTCAAGTTTGCGGCCAGCATTTCAGCCTTTACGTTTTTTATGCAAAACATATTAATAATTTTATTTGAGTTTAAATCAGCATGGCTTTTGATAAGTAGTTGATTTAAAATTAAGAAGCTAGATATTGCAAAAAAATATTTCATTAATAGTAGTTTAGCTCCTAATTTTTAAATTTTTTAGTTTTTCTTTTGTCTCCTTATTAATATTTTTAGGTAAGTCAACTAAACTAAAATCATTAAATATTTGTATCTTCCCTATTGTCCTACCATTTATGTTTGTTGCATTGCATATTGAAGAAATAATATTTGCTACTCTAATTTTATTTGATTTTCCGAAGTTGAACTTAAATGTTTCAAATCCAGAGTTTTGATAATTTGATCTTCTATTAGAACTCCTCGATCTATTATTTGAGTTTCGACTAAATCTTTCCCTTTCAGAATTATTTTGCTTATGCATCCATGACTCGTCTTCATTTGTGAAAAATGGTTTTTTTCCTATAGCTAAATTGATTGCTGCAATTGCAATCTCTTCTTCACTCAAAGAATATTTTATTTTAAGATTATCAAGGATATCAACCATTAAGGATTTATTATCATCATCATTTTCTTTCAGTCTAAAAGTATTATTTATATCATTTGTCAATTTATCCATTCTTTTCTCATTAATTTTTTTGTTATTTGGTATTTCAATTTCTTCAATTTTATTTTTTGTAGAATTTTCTAGATTTTTTAGAAAGTTTTTTTCCCTCCTATTTACAAATAATATTGCTTCACCTGATCTACCAGCTCTACCTGTTCTACCAATTCTATGGGTATATGTTTCTGAATCAAAAGGGAAATCATAATTAATTACAAGTTTTATCCTATCTACGTCTAAGCCTCTTGCTGCCACATCTGTTGCGACTAAAATATCAATAAATCCCTTTCTTAATCTATCAACTGTAGCTTCTCTCTGATTCTGGGGAATATCACCATTTAGCACAGCAACACTATGTCCCGCCATCTCTAGAGCCTCTGCGATAGAGGTTGTGAGAGATTTTGTTCTCACGAAGATAATTACACCTTCGCAATTTATTTCAAGTATTCTCCTTAAAGCCTCCAACTTATAATGCCTTTGAATAGTAATATATTTTTGTGAAATCAATTGTGATTCCTTTTTAATGCTTTTGATTTTTATTTCTGCAGGATCCTTAAGATATTTTTTGGCAATTGTTTTAATCTCATGTGGCATAGTAGCTGAGAATAAAACCATTTGTTTCTCTTGAGGCAATTTATCTATAATCCATTCAATATCTTCAAGGAATCCCATCTTTAACATCTCATCAGCTTCATCTAAAACAAGGCATTCAACTTTATCTATTTTAAAAGTACCTTGTCTAATATGATCCATTATTCTTCCAGGAGTTCCTACAACAATATCTGTTTTTTTCTTTAGGGAATTTATTTGATTTCTAAAGTCCGTACCTCCATAGATTGCTAATGTTTTAATATTATCTGATTCTGAGCTATAACTTTTGAAAGATTCTGCAACTTGCGTAGCAAGCTCTCTTGTAGGGGTCATAACAAGAACTTTTGCATTTTGTTCTTTATTTTTATAAAGTTTCTCTATTAAAGGCAAAGCAAAAGCTGCCGTTTTCCCAGTACCAGTTTGAGCCTGACCTAATAAATCTCTACCAAGCATTAATTCTGGGATAGATTCTTTTTGGATTGGAGTTGGACTCTTATAACCTTTTTTATGAAGTGATTCTAATATCGATGAATTAAAACCAAAATCATCAAAACCTTCTATTTTATAACTATTTTTCTTTTGATCATTGCTTTTTTCATTTTTGCTGATTTTATTTTTCAATTCAATTTTATCTTCCTCAATTGGAATAGTATTACCTCCTTCTAAAGTAGAAGATAGAATTTTTCTTTTAGATTCCATTAAAAATGCCTGATATCTTCTGATCAGGCTTACAACAATATCTATCTTTACAAAGATTCAAATGGTTGTTTAGCCATACAGAGCCTATTATCTAATTTAACATCTCGAGGTAATCAAATATTGCTTCCATTATATTTTAATCAAGGTAATAAATATCTAAATTTGTTTTTGCGCGTGTTATCCCAGTATAAAAAAGTCTTTTTTCATAATTATCTCGAAAGAAGTTAAAATCTCCAAAACTATCTTTTTGCTTTTTTATTTTTCGGTCTTGATTCCATAAAATTATTACTTTTTCTGATTCACTTCCTTGGGATTTATGAATAGTTAAGGCTACTGCAGGAACAATTTTTTCTAATTTATAAGGCTCAATCAAAGAAAATATTAGTTCATTTTCTTTATTAAATTTCCTAAATAAAAATCTTCTTGTTTTGTTACTTCCAATTAAAACTCCTATATCTCCATTTGAAATACCTATCTCATTATTATTTTCAGTGCACATTATAGGAATCCCCTCTTCTAAAGAATTAAAATCATAAGGATCATTATCTTTAATAATAATAGAATTAATATCTTCTACACCCCAAGTACCAGTATTTCTAGCGCACAAAATAAGTTGAGAATTTAATGTATCAAAAATATCTAAAACTAAATCTTTTTCGTAATTAATCAGATTATCAATTTTTTTGTCAAAAATATAATTCTTACTACTTAATTTATAAGTTTTATTTTTCAATTTATTAATATGCGATATCACCGTTTCTTGAAGTTTATTTGGCAAACTCTTTGTATTTTTAATATCAATGCTTACATTACTAATTTTTGTAGATTTTATTATTTGATTAGCTTTTTTTCCAAAAAGTGATTCATCATTATTAAAAATCAAACTACTTAATTTTTGAATGTCTCCACTATTTCTATAAATCTTATTAAGGTTTACAGTGCAGAATTTAAAATTACTTTTTTTCATATTTTCAAAGATATTATTCCATATAGAACAATTATTTATTGGAGGTAATTGCTTAGCATCTCCTACTAAAAGGATTTTGCAATCATTGTTTATGATTTCAAGAACTTCTTCAAGAATATCTATACTAAGCATCGAGCATTCATCTATAACTAGAAGATCCAAATCTTTTAAAGCAAGTTTAGATTTTCCTAAAAAAACACTTTTATAGATCCAGCTATGTAATGTTTGGCACTCAATTGTCGCCAAATTAATATCTGATTCAACTAACTTATAATTTAAAGACTCTTTTATTCTGGCAGTAGCTTTCCCTGTAGGTGCTGATAATCCAATATTTAAATTTGATTCAGTTTTCAAAAAACTATATATAAAATCAATTACCAATGTTGTTTTACCAGTCCCTGGGCCACCCTGTAATAGGACTAAATCTGAATAAGAGAATAAATATTTTATTAAATCTACATTATTTGAATTTTTAATATACTTTGATTGTTCGTAGGTATCATTTTGAATTCTTATTTTATTTAAAAGTAAATTTGTAATCCGATCTAATTTACACCTCCATTTTGACCAGCTTATCTCTCTTCCTCTAATAACTACAGGGGAATTATTTAAAGTGCTCATCCCACAATCACTGAGGCCTTTAATATGCTTATCAGGCCAACCATCACTAAATAATTCAAAATCTATTTCAACTTTATCTACATCAATTACTGTCTCCCCTTTCTTCTCAAATTCAATTAAAACTTTAATAATATCTTTCATAATATCTGAATATTTAGACTCGTTAAATTTAAAATAGTTAACAAAAATATCATAAATATGTTGATATTTATAATCTTCTCTCTTAGATAAAAATTTATTTGATTTCATTTTTAAATAACTTATCTAAATACAAAATCCTATCTAAAGGTGTACTTGAATAAAATATACCTAATGGATATTTACTATACTCACTTTTATTCTCAATTTTTTCACATGGAAGTCCTCTCAAAAAAATATATATATAACCACCAAGATCTTTCTTTGGGCTGTAATTTTCTAATCTCCAATTAAGCAATCTATGCACTGCCAAAAGATATAAATGGGACTGCAATGGATAATGATGCTTAATCATTTCTAAACGCATATTTTCATATTTATAGTTAATAGGCAGAGATTTATTATCATCTTGGTTACTTATAAAATTACTTTTCCAATCAATAATCCACCATTTACTTAAATCATCATTACCTTTAATTTTCAAAAGGCAATCTATAGATCCAGAGTGAAAACCTTTACTATTAATATTTAAATTTCTAACTTCATTTGCATAATCCTCTCCAAACTCAAAATCTTTATTTAATAAGAAACACTTTGATAATTGACTAGAAGAAATACTTTCACCATCTATAGAAAGTGGCAAATGAAATTTAATTTCTTTCAATATATCTGATGGATTAAGATCAATTAATCTTTGATTTTTAAATTTTTCTCCTAAGGAAGAATACATAACTCTTTTTAATCCATCTTTAATATTTTTAGTAAAAGATTTATCAATTCCATAAGCAAATAATTCTTCCTCAATAATATTATTAAAATTATAAATATTATTAATTTCTTGAAAATTTAATTTTTCAAGAATGTTATGTAAACAACTTCCAGAATTAGTTCCTCTAGGAAATTCGCTAAGAGGATTAGGTTCTTTAAATTTTGGGTTATCTATATTATCGACTATATTGGTTATTTTTTTTGGATAAATTATATTTTCATCATAATCTTTATCTAAATTAAATAAATTAAAATTTTTTATACCTCTTATCCAAGAAGAGTAACTACTTCTAATAATAATTTTTTCATTTATCAAAACTTCCTTTTTTTGTTTTTTTGAATAATATATTTTTTCAAATTCATTATTAATATTTACTTGAAATTTATCTTTTATTTTTTTAATATCTTTATCTTCTAATACTGAATCAATTTGATATTTATAATCTTCATAATTATCTAAATTCATAAGCAAATAATTATTAAGTATATTATCTGTATTTTCTATATTATTAAAAACGAATAAACGTTGTTTAGCTCTAGTTAAAGCTACATAAATCAATCTTTCCAGTTCATTAAGTTCCTCAATAAATTCAGTTCCTCTTATATTTGATACTTTCTTACAAGTGTTTTCAATATTTATATAAATTTCATTATTATTAGAATTCTTCCATATTGGACCATTAGTTTTACTTGATACCTTTTTTTGATCCCATAAATAAGGACAAATTACAATTTCATATTCTAAACCTTTACTACTATGTACTGTAGATATATTTATTGCTGAGGATTGATCTTTATTAACTATATATTCATCTCCCTTGCATGTCCTTGAGAATGAGTTAATTTCATATTTATACCAAGTAATAACTTTACTTATATTGAAGTTTTCGGTTATTAATTTTTCTTCAATAAACTCAGATAATTTAAACAAATCACTATATAAACCTAAATCATTTATTAATTTTGGTGATTTGAATATAATTATAAATTCTTTTAATATAGAAATAAAGCCCCTATCCTTTATTTCTAAATTCCATTTTTTGAATTTCCTAAAAAGAAAATCTATTTCATTGCTATTTTCATCCTCTAATAAATATTTGATATCCGTCTGGATTAATTTTGAAGTTGCTAATAAATTTATATTTCTTGATGAATTTGGATTATATATACATTGAAGAAAAAAATCTAATAAATAACTTGCTTCAGTATCGAATATATTTTTTTTATTAACTATATTACAAGGTATATTATTCTTACTAAGAAGATTTTTATAGAATAAACATTGATAATTATTACTTGTCAAAATAGCTATATTTTCTAAATTTTCTTTTTCTTCTGATGCCAGTAATCTAAATAACAAATCAAGGGTAAGCTCAGCAACGTATTTTTCATTTTTAAATTCAATAATATTGAAAGTTTTATTAGATTCTTCTGATGATGATATTGATTTACTAAGCAATGGCGCATAATCTATATTGGAAGATTTTAAGCCATTCTTATAAATTTCATTTATTGTTTTAATTAAAGACTTTGATGATCTATAGTTGATATCTAATTTATAAATTTCAACTGCTTCATTCTTTGCTTTTAAATATGCCTTTATATCGCCACCTCTAAATTTATAAATGGCTTGTTTTGGATCTCCAACGCAAATCAGTAAGTGCTCAGGATTCTTGAAAAACTTACTAATAATACTCCACTGTACCTTATCTGTATCTTGAAATTCATCTATAAATACTGACTTATAATTATTTAGTACATCTTTAAATAAGATTATTGCTTTTGAATCTAATAAAAATTTTTCTTCTATTATTTTAATAATATCAGAATAATTTATAATACCACTGTCATTTTTCCTTTGAATTAATTTAAAAAATAATTTATTTAAAAATATCCTAATAAATTGATTAAAAAATCCATCCTTTATCTTATAGATACTTTCTTGCAAATCATCAAATTCACTCAAATCTATTGAAATATCAAATTTATCTACTTCTTTATAAATACTTTTCCTATAAAAATATTTTGTCAACAAGTCGGATTTGGTTATTTCATATATATATTGATATTCATCAACATTATTAAAAATATTATTATTCACATTTTCAATCCATTTATTTATTTGATCGAACTTTTTTCTTGGTTTTGATTTATAGATATTACTGTTAAAACCTTTTTCTTTTATTTCAGTACCTAATTCAATAAGTTTTAAAAATAAATCATGACCATTCTTTTCCCAATTAGAACAAAATTGAAGCCAATTATTATGAATATAATCTTTTAATAAAGCCGATAAATCATCCTTATAATTATTATTTAATTTATATTTGAAAATATTTTCATTATCTATATCTTTCAAAAGATTAAGGAAAAATCTTTTATTAATATTCGAAACCTTTGCCCATTTTGATTTAATTTTCTTTTCATGAATTGCTTTAATAATATTCTTATTTAAATTAGTATATTCAGAAATCCATAATTCATTAATTATATCGTTATATAGATATTCTAATTCATTATTTACAGTAAATCCTTGTGGAGATTTTATTTCAAAACTATGATTTTCAAGAATATTATTACAAAAGCCATGAAAAGTAAAAATCTTTAAGCTATTTATATTATTGAAAAATTCTTTAATTTTAACAAGAATTTTTCTTTTATTATTATTTGAGATTTGTTTCTCGTACCATAAAACAATTGTCTGATCCAAATCTTTTTTAGATATTTTATTGTTAATCAATAATTCTAATTTTAAAACCCTATCAATAATTCTTTCTTTTAGTTCATTACATGTCTTATTAGTAAAGCTTAGGAGAAGTATATTTTCTATTTTTAGTTGATTCTCAAAATACGTCCTCAAAAATAAATGTGCTAATGTAAAGGTCTTTCCCGTACCTGCACTGGCTTCAATAAGCTTATATCCATTATCTAAATTGATTCTATTAATATCCATTATTTTTTATAATTTTAAATGCTTTCTATAAGCTCTATAATTTCGGTATTTACTTATCAAGTATTCCTCTTCAATTATAATTTTCAATTTTAAAATAATTATTAAAGATATCGTTAAAAATAAATTAAACCAACTTAGATATCTTATAAAAATTCCAATAGAAATTAGTATACAAGAATAATAAATAGGATGACTAATCCATTTATAAAAGCCAGATGTAACTAAAGAGGAATTTTTTAAAGGTTCTGGTAGAGGAGAAATATTCTTACCTAAATCTTTTATTGACTTAATAGTTCCAATAAAACCAAGAAATATAAGAAACACTCCAAAATAATTTTTATAAGTATTTGATTGAAAAAAAACTAATGATTTAAAATCAGTAAAATTATGTAGATGTAATAATACAATTATCAATTGAGCTATTACCAAAAAAATTTCTTTTAATTTCTTGGATTTTAATCTTTTTAAAAAACTTCTCATTTAATTCTATTTCTTTATATTGGAAACTAAAGGCAAATAAATTTCTGACGATAGATCTATAAAAAATTTACTCTTAATAAAAAAATCAGGATGTGATTCTTCTCCAAAACAGAATATCATTTCAGGTTTATTTCTTTCGCCATCTTTAAAACCATCAACTCCCAACCAAGATTTAATAAAAGCAGTTTCTGGATTTTTAAAAGCAAATTTTGCTTCGATGAAATTAAAGCTACTTTGAGGAGGAATAGGCCAACATGTATTTATGGCATTTTTATAAATACTTACATAGTTAGATAATAATTTTTTAGATTCTAAAAACCCGGGTGAGTTAATTTCTAATTCTTTATATTGGTTATTTAACCTATAAATAATTTTTGTACCTTTAATAGCATCATTTAAAGATGATGCGAACAAAAGTCTTATCCATGATTCAGATAATTTCTTTATATTTAAATTTGAATTTATTAATTCAACAATTTTATTATTAGACACGAAATAAATTTCCTTATTTGAATCTTCTTTAAAGGAAAACCTATTAATTTTTCCAATACTATTAATTTTTTCTATTAGACTTTCAATTATCTGTTTCAATTCAAATTCCTTAAGGAATAAACTATTGCCAGGAGCAAAAATTCCATTGTGAATTATGTTATTTTTTAAATCCAAACCCCTCAAGGAATCAATTAATTTATTATTATCAAGATTTATATTACTTATAATACTATTGATTAGTTTTGTTTTTTGATATCCATTTATATCTTCTGCATCAGGATTATTGATAAATCTCTTCCCTAAATTTAAATTATTTTTTCTTAACCAAAATATTTGCGGCTCTCTAAACCAGACAATTATTTCTGATAATTTAAAGTTTTTTGTTTCATAATCTTTTGAATTCCATTCAATTTGATGAATAAGAGCATATTTATTTCCTAGTGAAATTTTTGATTCTTCATTACTTATTGCTTTTTTATTTTCAATATTTTTTATTATTTTTTTAATACTTTTGTATTCAAGTAAATCCTCTAAGAAATAAATTAATTGTCTTATTGGAGAAGAAATTTCTAGTTTGTTATTGCTCTTATCAAAATTAGACCAAGAAATTATAAATTTATCTCTACAAGACATTAGTAGTTCCAAAAATAAATATTTTTCTTTATTAATTTTTACTGAGTCCCCAAACATATAAAACTTATTTATTAAATTCATATTTTCTTCTTTAAATTTCCTAGGGAAATAATTATTATTTACGTCGACTAGAAATATTACTTTATGCGGAATTAATCTTATATCTTTCAAATTACCAATAATAATTTGATTATTTCTATTTAAGAAAATGTTATTTGGTCTATTAATACAGTTTAATAAAATATCTTTAAAAACATGTATATCAACTAAATGATTTGTCTCTACCTGCTTTAAATAATTATTGAGGAATGAAATTATTTCATTTATTTGTTCATTATATTTAGATGAATAATCTCTTAATGTAAAAAGTATATTCCTTATTTTTTCAACCCAATCACTAATATTAAATATTCCTCTTAGAGAATTTATATCTTTCTTTACTTTATATAGAACGTTAATACATTTATGCAAATCCAAATAATTATTTATGGCTTTAAATGAGCTTATATCAATTTTATCCATGAAATAATTATCCTCAAAAATCATCCCTAAACTAATTCTTTGAATACACCAGTCTAAAGTATTTTTAAATTCTCCTGATCTTTCTTTTGAATCAAGGCCCCAATCAAAGCCACTTTCTTCTATCAATTTAATCATTTCCTCTATATCTTTAGCACTTAAATCAAAGATTTCTTTTATACAGTAATTATTTAAAAACAGGCTTAATTTTTCTATTGTAATTTTTGAGCTTGCTATTTCAAAATACTCAATTAATAACCTAAAAATATTCGAGATATCAAAATAATCTTTATTCGCCAATAAGTATGGAATTTTAAAACCATTAATATAATCATCATCAAAAATACTTTTAATATAAGGAATTACATTTTCTAAACAGGTACAAGCAATTGCAATATCAGAATATGTTATTTCTTTATTTGTTTGGATAATATTAATTATTTGATCTCTTACAAATTCAAGTTGATTATTCGTATCAGAGTGACTTGCTAGATAAAATGATTCATCATTTTCATAAAAATTAATTTTATTTTGGTTATTATTAATAATTTTTTTTTGTAGTTGGTTTAGTAATGAGATTTTTCCAAATGGATTTTCTTTTTCTGGATCAGAGTAAAAGGGCTTGAGATTTACTTCTATTTGACAACTATCGATTGTCTCTTCTAATAATTTTTCAAAATCACTGCCATATTTTCCAAATATTTTTTCAATATTGTCTAATTGAAATTTTTCATAATCTTTTTTAAAAATAATTCCATTGTCAATATTTAGTCTATTCCATAAATCAACACCATAACTGAATTGATAAATATTAACTCTTGTAAATTTTGAAACTTTTAAGTAAAAGCTAATTTGTAACTTAGAAAGATTATTTGTTGAAATTATATATATTTGCTTAGGTAATATTTTTCGAATATTAATTGTTGTATCATCAAAATTATTAATAAAATCTATAGTTAAATAAGGAAGAGATTTATAGCCTATTTTATTTTCAATAATTTTAAATAATAGTGCTTGCCAAAAATCATTTTTTTCTAATCCTCTGAATAAATTATCTTTTTGAAAATCACAGGTATGCCAATAATTGACCATCTCAGGCCTGAATATCATATATTCTGAAAATACTCTTGCAATTTTATTGCATAAAATATAGATATCTTTATCTATGATTTTACTATTCTGCTTATATTTAATGAGCCAATTACTTAAAGGCCAAGATTCCTCATATTTAACAATCTCATCAAGAGATTCTAATATATTCCATAAAAGTCCATCATAATTCCAATTATCTAAATCGTATTCAGGATAAATTTTTTTTATTAAATATTCTGTAAAATTATTTATAGTTTTAAATTCGTAAAGTGCACTTATTTGATTCTTAATTGTTATCTGATCTCTTATCCATTGACTTAAAAAGTAATCATCTAAAGATATATAAATTTGTTCGGTTACCGATGGAGGATTTATTATTAACTCCTTTGCTAATATCTCTGCTATTAATTCAATTTTGTTTGATTTAATTAAGTTAAGCAATTTCTTGAATTATGTTTCTTCCCCTAATGGATCGGTTATTTCAGAATTTGGGGCTTCAAATTCTCCAGAGGCGACAAATTCCAACCTAAGTTTTAAAAAAGTAATGAACTTTTTATCAGTTGAAATTACTGCTGCTTGAGGAATTGGAATTTTTTTATATAATTCTGAAAATTTTTCCGACTTTAGAAATAACGGTTTCTTTAATAACCAAAAATCTATTTCTTTATTATTTTCTTTGTAGTTTCTCCTTCTTTCCTTAAGAATCTCTTCAAGAGGTTCCTCAATAGTTAAAAATTTTTCGCTTGCGGCAACAAAAAAAAATTTGTTCATTTTAAATTTCTTTTAGAAATAAGGGTTTTCATTTCTCTAACTGCTTTTTCAAGACCAACAGCTAGAGCTCTTGAGACAATACTATGTCCTATATTTAGCTCATTTATATTATATATTGACGCAACTTTTAAAACATTTTGATAATTCAAACCATGCCCTGCATTTACAATAATTCCTAAATCTGAAGCAAAATAAGTGGCTTCAACTAATTTCTTAAGTTCATTTTCCTGAGCTTGGCCTTTCAATTCAGAATAAGTTCCTGTATGTAATTCAATATAGTCAAAACCAATTTCCTTTGAACATTGAATCTGATTAGTTATTGGGTCTATAAAAGCACTAACTTCTATATCTGAGTTTTTAAGTTCTTTCACAAAGTTAGATAAATACTGTTTTTTAGTTTCAATATTTAAACCACCCTCTGTAGTGATTTCTTCCCTTTTCTCAGGAACCAATGTTACATAGTCAGGATTAATTTTTTTTGCAATATCTAACATCTCTTCTGTAGCTGCCATTTCTAAGTTGAGTTTTGTTTTGATAGTTTGTCTTAATAGCGAAACATCTCTATCACAAATATGCCTTCTATCCTCTCTTAGATGAACTGTAATTGAATCAGCCCCCCCTAATTCTGCTAAGAAAGCAAATTGCACAGGGTCTGGTTCAATTGTTTTTCTAGCTTCTCTTACATTCGCTATGTGATCTATATTTACACCAAGTGTTGTCATGAAAGTAAAATCTATAAAATTTTTGGATAGACAATGAATTAACTGCCCAATATTAGCTGATAAAATTTACCATGGTTTATTTTTTTGGATAATAATAATAATAGTAGTAATTAATTTGATTTGAAGAATAGCAAAGCTGATATTTTTTATGGAATACAGCCATTACTAGCAATTTTAGCTATGTGGGTTACCCAAGATATTGCCATGCGATTTTTTTTTAGGAGAAAAACTATCCTTGGGAAAGAAAATATTTTATCTTTAAAAGGTTCTTTAATATTAGCTCCTACGCATAGATCAAGATGGGACGGATTACTATTAACTCACGCTTTTGGAAGAAGAGAAACTAAAAAAGATTGTCGTTTTATGGTCACTAATCCAGAAATGATAGGAATTCAAGGATGGTTCTTAAGGCGTTTAGGTTGTTTTTCAATTAATCAAGATTCTCCTTCTTTATCTTCTTTGAGACATGCATTAAATCTAATTATGACGAAAAAACAGTTGGTAATTTTCCCTGAAGGCAAAATTAATAAACATGGAAAGATATTACCCTTAAAGCAAGGTCTTTTCAGATTAGCCCGACTAGCTAAGAAAAAAGGTACTGCAGTAAATATAGTTCCAATTGGAATCGCTTATGATAACGTTACCCCTAGATTTAGAGGTAAAGTTGCTTTATGTATAGAGGAACCGTTGGATATTAATAGCTTTTCAAAGGTATCGATCGAAGAATTTAATACTTTACTTCGCAAAAGAATAAATAATGCTGAATTAAAAGCACTTAATCATGTGGGGAGGTTATGATATTTACGGTTAGAATTTAATTTAAAGTAGTATCTTCATGAAGTTTTTTAAATTCATATCAATTTCTCTATTAGTGATTGGTACATTCTCTCAAAGTGATTTTTTATTAGCAGAAAGCAAAAGTGCAGAAAGTTATAAAGTTCTAAGTGATGGTAATGATAAATTATCCGTAAAAAATGTACAAATATTTATTGATGAAGGTGACAAATTAATAAATCTTGGCAAATTTGATAAAGCTAAAGATTCTTACGACAAAGCCAGAAATTTAGCGAAGCAATTATCAGGCTTTTATAGAGATTTAAACGGAGCCTTCAGAGGCCTAGATGCAAGAATTCCCAGAGAAATGGAAGATAAAGGAAGAAAGTCTTTAAAAGCTTGGGCTGATGCGAACGGAAGGTTAGCAGCTCTTTATAAAAGAAAAAATCAACCTGAAGTAGCTGTTCCATTACTTGTCGAAATTATTAAATTGATGGCTCCCGCTAGTCCTGAGGGAAAAGCAGCATTTAGAGATTTAAGAGAATTGGGTTTTGTGGAATCCAGTTACCAAGGTTATTAATTAATAAAAATGCTAACAAAAGAAGAAGTCATTAATCTAATCACAAAAAAAATCCCTAATTCTGAGGTTTATGTTGAGAGTCTTAGCGGCAACGACCATTTACAAGTTACCGTTATATCTTCGGAATTTAAAGGATTATCATTGATAAAACAGCACCAATTGGTATATGCTGCTTTAAAAAATGAATTAGCATCAGAAGCTATCCATGCATTAGCATTAAAAACACAAACATTTAAGTAATTTATGGAAACCCAAGTAAGGAATAAAATCCAAAATCTAATTGATTCAAGCCCTGTTATGGTATTTATGAAAGGCACCAAATTGATGCCTCAATGCGGATTTTCTAATAATGTTGTTCAAATCCTTAACTCTTTAGGCATTGAATTTAATACCTTTGATGTTCTTAGCGACTTTGAATTAAGGGAGGGTATTAAAGAGTTCTCTAATTGGCCAACCATTCCTCAGGTTTATTTAAAAGGAGAATTTCTAGGTGGATCAGATATTCTTATTGAAATGTATAACTCAGGAGAATTGAAAGAAAAAATTGAAATTGAATTAGCGTCTTAAGACATTAGTAAGTATTTATACCCTATTTAGTTAATAAAAATTAATATAAATAAAAAAGTTTTTTATCAAAAAAATATGTTTTTCCTTTTTCCTTTTGGATCAATAAAGCTTGAAGGATCATTGATCCATCTCTCTACTAATCGCTCTAATTTCTCTAGATCTTTTGCCCCTAAAGTATTGCTATTCCTTAAAGATTCAAGATATCCATCACAAAATAATTTAAGGTCAGATTGCGTATGAAATTGATTAATTAGATTTTGACAATTATCACAAATCGATTGAAAGTGACGAATTGCTAATGGATTTTCAAATGATGTCATAATTAGTTAGATTCCAATTTTTATTAAGCATTTGTTATACCTTATTAAGGATCATAATAAATTGCCTGGTCAAACAGTAAATAAGAATGCAATCAACAGAGCAAATCTTAACTTCAACTCCTGGTAATTCACAATTGCCTACAACTTCTCAATCACCATCGAGAGTATTAGTAGTTGAACCACACCCAACATTAAGAACTGTCTTGGTACAAAGGCTTCGCCAAGACGGACATTTAGCTGCTGCAGTTGGCTCTGCAGCGGAAGCTATAGATTTATGTAGAGAGCAATCACCTGATTTATTAGTTAGTGCTGAAATTCTTGAACAAAATACCGCTATGAGATTAGCTCAACAGCTAGGATGTTCAGTAATAGTACTAACAGCTAGAGCGGGAGTTGAGGCTCTAGTGACCTTACTAGATGAAGGTGCTGATGACGTACTTAGAAAACCTTTTGGGCTAGAGGAGCTTGCAGCGCGTTGTAGAACACTCCTCAAGAGAGGAAGAATAGGACTACAAGAAAAAGTGTCAGTTGGCCCCCTCGAGGTACACCTACTTCTTAGACAGGTAACATTAAGTGAAAAGCCTGTAGAGTTAAGCCCAAGGGAGTTCGCACTGCTTTGCGCACTCCTTATGCCACCAGGAATGGTGAGAAGTCGTCAAGAGCTTCTAAGGATGGCCTGGCCCCCTTTCAGCGGCGGTCCTAGATCAGTCGATACTCAGGTTTTAACATTGAGAAGGAAGTTAGAGCAAGCAGGGCTTGGCGATGGAGGAGGTATTACTACTGTGAGGCAACAAGGATATAGATTTAGTGTTGATAATCTCTAATTTTTCTTATCTTAAAACGAATCCATATAATTCCCCAAAAAACATTGCAGTTGATATTAAAGTAAGAATTTTATAAGTCCAAAGAGGAGATATATAATTTATATCTTCTATACCAGGGTAATTTATTTTTTTTTCTAAGATTTTTTTAAATTCATGATATCTTTCTAACCTTTGGGGCACTAGAAAACTCTTTTTTGAAGATGTTATAAAGTAATGCACCTTGCTACCCTGACTTGTAGGATAAGATTTTACTGATACAATTTCATTCCAAAATATTTCCCTACTATTTTTACCAAAAATACTTGATAAAAAACTTGTTTTTAGAATGATACTATTTTCATTAATAATTACATAATCATTAGAAATACTATAAGTAAAAATCAAACCAAAGACTAAGCATAAAATTGATAATAATTTAAAATTATCTAACGCTATAAAAATGATAGGAAAAGTAAGTGCTAAATAAAGTGAAATCAATGAAAGTCTGACATAAATTTGTGTGTAAAATCTTTTAGGATTTAAATCGCTAGACATATATTTTAAATAGGCAAATTATCACTATTAATTTTTAACTTTGATCCAATTTTATGAGCACAAGCATAACCACTAAATGCCACGGCATTTAGTCCCTGTCCGGGGAAACAAGAGTCTCCAACACAATATAAATTATTAATTTTAGTTGTATTAAACGGCATTGGCAGAAGTCCAAATAATTTCCTCTTAGGGATTGGCCCATAACTACCCTCAAATCTATTTAAAAACTTTTTATGTGTTCTTGGGGTCCCAATTTCTTTATGATCAATATTATTGATGATGTTAGGAATGATTTTATTAATTTTTTGAATAATAAAAAGAAAATATTCATCTTTTTTTTCTAAATACTCTTTCCTTGACAAATTTTGCCACTCATTAATTGAAGAAGGAGTAAAAGCGTGGATAATATGCCTCCCCTCTGGAGCTAAAGATGAATCTAACAAGGTAGGTATAGAAATAAAAATCACACCTTTTTCATTTTCTAATTCATCCCAATTTTCGACAATAATGTGATGACAATTAAATTCATCTTTTATTATCTCTTTATTAACTCCTAAATGGATCGAGACAAATGAAGATGCTGGCTTATACGTTTCTGACCATTTATATTCACTTTTCGGGACATATTTTTTATTTATAAGAGATTCTTTTTGATTTTCTAATCCAAATGTATCCCATCTCGTAGAGTTAGAAACTACTACATTTGAATATAGTTTTTCACCATTAGCAAGCTTCACTCCTACAGCCTTATTCTTTTCTATCAAGATTTCAGTCACATTGGCGTTATAACGGATTTTACTTCCTAATTTCTCAAGCCCATCTACCAATTTTTCAGCAATTTTCCCAACGCCTCCTTTAGGATAATTAATTCCTCCTACATGTCTATCTGTAAATACCATTCCTGCATTAATCATAGGGGTTTTAATAGCTGGCATTACCGACCAACAAAAACATTCAATATCAATGAATTTTAATAATTCAGGATCTTTAATAAATTTTTTTGCTACGTCTCCTGCATTGATAGGAAGCCATCTTGCTAAGCCGAGGCAGGATAATGGTGCTTTAAAAAAAACCTTAAAAAGATATTTGGGATCCTCTATCGATAAAAGAGGCATTGAATCTAAACAATTAAAAACTTTCTCGCATGCTCCATAAAATTTTTCTATTCCAAATTTTTCCTTTGGAAAACGCTTTGATAATTTCATAATAAAATTTCTATAGTCTTTATCTACGGAAAGGTTAAAGTTATTTGGAAGATGATATTCAAGTTGAACAGGATCTGGAATTGTCTCACATCTCTCATTAACGTCTCTTAAAGCTCTAGTTAATAAATTTGTATACCCCTTTTCCCCAAAGCCAAAAATCATTGAAGCTCCAACATCAAACGTATATCCCCTTCTCTTAAAAGAGGCACCACTTCCCCCCGGTATAATATATTTTTCAAGGACTAAAACATTTGCACCCTTAGATGCTAATTGCGATGCTGTCACAAGGCCTCCTAGGCCTGAACCAATAATTATGACATCAGGGTTTTCTTCATTATTTTTCATATCGTCCTTGTTAACTAATTAAAAACAATATAACTTAATAATTTATTATTCTAAAAGAAATTATTTTTAAATTTGTCAATTTCTTTAATAGATCTCTCTTGATAAGCTT
>CAYSSQ010000013.1:0-34250 GCA_964433825.1 uncultured Prochlorococcus sp.
GCAAATGTGCATTATTACTTTGGTTTCTTCTTTATACAAGGTCATCTATGGCACGCTTTAAGAGCTTTAGGTTTTGACTTTAAGAGAGTAACTAATGCTATTAGTAATATTGATAGCGCAACTGTTACCCTTAAAGATTAAAAATTTCTAATCTTTTCTTAAAGGCCCCATAATTATGGGGCCTTTTTTATTTGAAATAAATTCTTTTTTAAATTAGATTTATAGTTAATAATTATTCAATTTTTGAAGTTTTGTTTTTAGATAATAACTATATTTTTTCAAATTCTTTATTTATTAGTTTAGTAGTAATTTTTTTAATTGGATTTTTGTTGATTTTTGGAAGAAGATTGAATTTTGCTATTCAGCTTGAAAGATATGGTTTACCCATTGCAGTTCTATGTGGATTTTTCGGTATCCTTATTGGACCTTATGGACTACTTCATGTTTTTTCAAAAGAAACAACAGATGTTTGGAGTGACTCTCTTACACCTTTATTATGCATTGTCTTTGGAACACTCATGTTAGGAAGGCCTGTACCAAATCTAAAAGGCTTAATTAAACCTATTATGAATCAATTTTTACTAGCTCTTTCATTAGGTTTTGGACAATTCTTTATTGGAGGAGTAGTAGTTAAATATATCCTTACCCCTTTAATGGATGTTAATCCTCTTATGGGTTGTTTAATAGAAGTTGGATTTGAAGGCGGACATGGAGCTGCATCAATAATTGGGGGAAGTTTTACTAAATTAGGTTTTCCAGAAGGTTTAGATCTTGGACTAGCAATGGCTACTATGGGACTTTTATCCTCCTCTTTAGTTGGTAGTTTATTTATCTTTATAGGAAGAAGCTTTAATATAACTAATCAAGAGGATAAATATAAGATTGAGCAGAATCCTGGCATAAAATTGAATTTTGAATTTTTAGAGGATTTAAAAATCTTATTTATAAATCTTGCTTTAGCAGGATTAGCTATTGGTATAGGAATTTTATTTATTCAAGTTTTAAGAGGAATTTCAATATATTTTGGCGATTTTTCTAGAGAAGTCATTCTATCATTGCCTGTTTTTCCTTTAATTCTTATAGGTTCTCTTTTAATCCGTTACATTCTAGAAAAAACTGGGAATACAAAATTTATTTCGCAAATTCTACAGAGAGAAATTGCCATATTATCAACAGATCTATTAATTTTCACTGCAATGGCAAGCTTAAATTTAAATACAGTTATACAGAATCTTACTCCAATAATTTTTCTTACTTTGTTTGGATTGCTTTGGAATATTATTTGTATTATAGGTTTCGCTTATTTTATCTTCGATGAATATTGGTTCGAAAAAAGTTTGGTAGAATTTGGAAATTCAACTGGAGTGGTGGCATCAGGTTTATTACTATTAAGATTATCTGACCCAAAAAACTTATCAAAAACTCTTCCAATTTTTACTTCTAAACAGCTATTTGCACAATTATTACTTTCTGGAGGATTCTTTACGGTCCTTGCACCTTTTCTTCTGTCCAAAATTGGTTTGGAATACTGGACTGAAATTTGCGGAGCTTTCACCTTTTTAATTATTTTATTTGCGATGCTAATTAATAATAAATTCTCTTTATCTCCTGAATAGTTATTTTATTGTATTATTTAATATGAATTTATATAGGAAATGTTAAATAAGAATCAATATGATATTCCTCCTCAAGAGAGTAAAGTGAAATGGTTTAGGAGCCATTTGTTAGGGAAAGAAATAGAACTTAGCGAATTATATAGTTTGGATCCTGCTGAATTAGATTTATTAATGGCAGAAACAGCTGAGGTGAGAAGTGATATTGATGGAAAAGAAAAGAATATTGGGAAGTATAGAACAGCTGGCTATTTTTTAGAATTAGCAAAAATTATTGAAAGAAGAAAATTATCTGAAATATAATCAACGCATGATTTCTATTGATTTTCAATCCATATTGGCAACTTAATCATAATTTTCTTAAATATTGGGTGTCCTTCAAAATAACCTAACCATGATATAAGGGGCTCCTCAAAAAAATTAGAAACTTTTTTCTGAATGCAGGCTATTTTATATTGCCTTACAAAAGGGAATAAGCACCAATCTGCAATAGTTTCTTTCCCTCCAATTAGCCAGTAATATTTGCCTTCAGATTGAGTCAGTAGTTTATTCCAGTTATGTATAATTTTTCTTAACTTTTCAAAGTGGTATGCTTCTTGATCCTTTTCATTACTTGATGAGTATTTAAATCTGTCCAAGTGAAACTTAAAAATCTCATCATTTTCTTTTATTATTTTTCTAATATTGTTTCTTAGGTTTTCATTATAGTAATCTTTAGATTTAACATTTTTATTTATTGAATATGCCCATAGGATAATATCTAAACTTTGATCAATAACCTCATTATTTTTTTTAATTAATAAAGGTACTGTGTGATATTTGGATTTATTTAAAATGTCTTTTGGTTTCTTTTTTAAATCAATTTCCCTAATCTCAAAATCGATATCAAAATGAACCAATGCCCATCTTGCTCTAATCGCATATGGACATCTCCTAAATGAGTAAAGTATAGGTTTTTTCATTTTGTGAAATCTAGATATTTTTTAAATAATTTTAGTATTATTTAAATATAAATATTCTTTGTTTTTAAAGTAATGTCGGGATATGTTTATCTGATTAGAATCGGAGATCTTTACAGGATTGATGTAGCAGATAATCTTGAAAAAAAAATAAAAAAACTTAAACCTGATGAATTATTGTCATCCATCCTTACAAAAGAACCTGAGACTTTGAAGGCAAGATTACTTAGAAAGTTTAGGTATCAAAGAATACCTGAAACTGGTTATTTGAAGTTAAATAAGAAACAATTGACAGAATGCAAACTTCAGTTTGAGTTAAAAGGAAATGTACCACATACTCTTGATGCTGAAGTCTCTATTACTCTTTTTGCCTCATTTATTTTATTCGTAATATCTTTTTCCTTTATAAACTATCTTAATATGGGTTTTTTAACTTCAGCTGCATATTCTTTTGGATTAAGTTCTATACCAATGCTTATTCTTTTTATAACTGGAAGTTTCGGGGGATATTTTACCGAAGATCTTAAACTCTTCTCTTCATTAACTAATAGGATTAAAGCTATTTTCATGGCTTTTGCCTTGCTTACAATTGCTTACATAGTTTTTCAAGTGACTTAAACTTCTAGATTGCAATTGACTAGTATTTCAAAAGGAACTGATTGCTTTGGAAGCTTTAATATCATTGAGCAAATTTCAGCAATATCTTCTGGTTGCGACATTTCATTTTTATTTATTGAATTAACTTTGTTCGCCATTTTTGTATTAACCCAGCTTGGGCAAATTGCTGTAACTCTAATGTTCTGATCCCAACCCACATTGCGCATAGTTTGACACAATCCCATTAATGCAAATTTTGAAGAGGTATAAGCTGCTAAATTACCTTTTGATCTTTTCCCACTCATTGATACTAAAGTGATAATTCTTCCATTATTTGAAGAAGAAAGATTTTCCCAGCATAATTTACATAGATCCCAAACTGAAAGAAAGTTAATAGTTATTGTATTTAAAATTTCTTCTCTTTCAGTTTCTCTATAAATAAAAGGTACTCTTGATAAAACTCCAGAACAATTTATTAACGTATCAAAACCACCAAATTTATTTTGCGAGTTTCTTATCCATTCTTTTGCAGTATTAATATCTGAAGCATCGTATTTATTAACAACAAGTTGACCATCTTGCCATTTTTGAGGATCTAGAATTGTCCCCTTAATAGATTCAGTATCTCTTATTCCTATACTTATTTGGTTTCCCTCTTGCAGTTCTTTATGAGCTATTTGTAAGCCTATTCCACTATTAGCTCCACTTATTAAAATTTTTCTCATTAAATAACCTTAAATATTAGGGAAAATAATCCTAAGTAACATTCTTAATTCCCTTCCCCTCATAATCATTAAACCTTTTTTGACACTCCAAGGAGCCTTAATAAACATAGACCACATTGCATTTACAATCTCACTTAAAGTCAGGGTATCTGTTAAAAAACCATACCATTGACTTTTTGGTAATTTAAAAAAACTTTCAAAAAATTCTCTCAATAATTTTTCATCAAATCTCATTAATTTTTCTAATCCAAACTGATAAAGTGATTTTTTTCTAATTAATTCGGTAGTCCATAAACTCTCCCAACCTTTCTTGGCAATCAACATAGTTGGTAGGTTTTTATCTTTCATAGCATTTGAAATCGTTTTAGCTACTAGTGGAGCTCTTCTTAAAACATTTCCTATAAGATATCCAGAAGCAGGATGAACCATAGATGCTGCTCCTCCATAACCTAAGATCGATTGTTTGAAATCTGGCAGTGGCATATTCATTGGAAGAAATAAACCTAATTCTTCATGTTGCTTACTTGTTATTTCAATATCTCTATGAGCAAGTCTTTTCTCAAGCCTTTCTTTTAAATCATCCATAGTCAAAGGATTTACTAAGCCAAGTTGTGTCTCTTCAAGGAAGTACTTACCATCGCCCATATCCATTGCATATAAGAAAGTTGGAGGCTCTTTCCTTTGAGTCTCACTCAAATGGTCACTTCTATAGTCCATCAAAACGAATTGATCTTTTTCTAGCGGGGGTTTACTAAAATTACCAACTATTCCATAACATGTTTGCACTGCCAATGGCTCTGAAGATTTCAGCTTAAGAAAAATAGGGTCATATCCTGTAGCATCTATTACTAATCTTGCAGAAAAAACTTTCCCATCTTCAGTCGTAACAATACTTTTATATTTCTCAAAATCAATTTTATTAGCAAATCCTTGATGCCAATTTATATATGAATTATTACATTCTTTAAGCCAAAAAGAATGAAGTTTCTTTTTATCAAATAATCCATAATCTAATAAATGTTCAGTTGGTTTATTTTCTAAATGATGTTCTTCAAGTGAACCGTTTCCGAAAAAACTAACTGTATTCTTCCATCTATACTCTAACAAGCTTTCAAGACCTAATTGATCAACTTCGTTTCCCCAAATTCCGTAAGTATTTGGCCAAGGTTCATCTGGACCATTTGGAGATAGGACATCGACCTTTAAGTTTTCTTTACCTAGTGCAGAAGCAATTGCCATCCCTGCAGGTCCAGCCCCTAAAACAAGTACATCTGGCAATTCTTTATTGTTCATCAATTCAAAAGATTAAAGAAAAGTTACTTTGATCATATTTAATATTTAATGTTTTAAATTTATTACGCATCACATTTTTATAATGAGAGATATCATATTAATAAAAAAATCTAATAACTTGTGCTTACTTCATATGTGTTTTAACAATAATTTATATGATTGTGTAGGCAAAAATTAACCAAAACAAAATTTTAAATAATATGATTGGAGATAAATTCATTTGATTTATTAAATTGGAATTAAAAGAATTTAATAACTTTGGGAAGAATATACTCTTCACTGGCGCAAATTCTGGGATAGGTTTTTATTCTTTAATTCAGCTTTTAAAAAAAGAAAATTATTTATATGTTCCAATAAAATCAAATGAAAGGATAAAAATATTTATTAATAATTTAAAAAGATATTTTAATGATAAATTTTTGTCTAAGTATTTAAATATTATTGGGGATTCAGACTTTTGTGATTTAGAAAATATTTATAAAATTAGAGATTTTTTAGTTCAAGAAGAAGTACTTTTAGATATTCTTATTTTAAATGCGGGTATGCAATATACAGGGGGACTTTATCCTAAAGTTTCGAAGCAAGGTATTGAAATGACTTTTGCTGTAAATCATCTAGCGCATTTTTTATTAATTCAAAATATATTATCCTTAATAAAGGATAAATTAGAATCAAGAATTGTAATAACATCTTCAGATGTTCATAATCCAAAAAGTTCTGGCGGTAATGTTGGTAAAAAAGCAGGTTTAAATGATTTAAAAAATTATGAAGATATTGTTTATGGCAAATTTATAAACTTCAGTGCTGATAAAGCCTATAAAGATAGTAAATTATGTAATATTTTATTTGCTAAAGAACTTGCGAAGAAATTAAATAGTAAAAAAAGTAAAATTTCAGTTATTACATGGGCTCCTGGATTAGTTATCCCTGATAAGGATTTTGGATTTTTTAGATATAGCAGCAAATTTAATAGTTTTGGATATTTTCTTTTTTCAAATATTGCGAAAAATATTTTAGGTATTTCAGAAACTCCAAAGGGAGCAGGAGATATCCTTTATAAAATTGCAATGTCTAGAGATTTCAATAACATTAATTATTTACATTTGAGTAATCAGCTTATCTCATATAAAAAACATCAACTAAAGAAAATTGCAGTAAGTGAAGAGGCAGATAGTATTGAATTAGCTGAAAAACTTTGGTACTTAAGTTCGGAATTATGCAAAGCACTAGGTTTTCCTTCCCTCTATATTTAATGTCTGTGTAGGGAAAGCAAATTCAATATTTTTAGATTTAAATTCTTCCATTATCCTGAGATTAATATACTGCTGAGCTTCCATTGCAGCGAAATAATTGTTTGTTGGGATGTAATATACAAGCTCGAAATTGAGACTGAAATTTCCAAAGTCTGTAAAGTGGCATCTGTCAAAAGAAGCGTTGTTAGCTTCTTTTATAATTCTTTTTATAATATCAGGAATGATTTTCATTATTTCTGGAGATGTATCATACACTACTCCTAATTTATGGACTATTCTTCTTCTCTTCATCTGTGCATAATTTGAAATAATACCATTAGTTAAGGCGCTATTACTCATAACAATAATTTCACCATTTATACTCCTTATTCTTGAAGATCTAACGCCCACTCTTTCAATGGATCCAAGTACTCCTTCTGCCTTAATAAATTCGCCTTTTTGAAAAGGTTTATCTAAAAGAATCGTGATGTATTCAAAAAATTCTTGTACTGGATCCTTAAGAGCTAATCCAGCTCCAATTCCTCCAGCACTCAACAAGGCCCATATTGCGGTCATTTGAACACCAATATTTTGCAAATAAAATATTGATCCGACTGTCCACGTCAATGCTTTAACAAGTGGAGTTAGTGAGGAAATCATTGATACTATAGATTGGTCATGAATCTTTTCTGTGGTCTCTTTTAGCGACCTAATTAAGATCTTATTAAGTGCTTTTATAATTATTATTAAAATTAATAACTTATCGATATTTAGAAATACTGATACAAAAGAAATATCTTCTTGAAAGTAAAAATCAATTGCGAAGTATAAAGACAGTAAGAATCCTATTGGTTTAAAAATATTGATTATTAGTTCAAAAACATAGTCATCAAACTCACTTTTTGTTCTCCTAGATATTTTCTTTAGAAATAATTTTGAGATCTTTGATATAAGACTTGATGCGATAACCCCTATAAAAAAGATTGATATTGCAATTAAGAAAGTTTCAGTAAATATTTTCATATTTAATAAATTTTGCTTTATTTATTTTTAAATTACCTTGAAAAATAGTGTATGTAAAAAAACTACCTATTTTTAATTATATTGCTAATTGATTTAAATTCTTTTCTTGAAGAAGTTTCACATAGTTCAAAAATTATTGACTCTGTAGTTGCAATTACTGCTCCCTCTTTGATCATTCTTTTAAGACCAATCTCATGATCAATATTATTTCTGCTACTCATTGCATCAGCAACTATATAAACTTTAAACTTGCTATTTAAAAAATCTAAAACACTTTGCTGTATACAAATATGTGTCTCAAAACCGCATACTATTAAATTTTTAATTTTATTATTAGTAAGATCGTTTTTGCAATCTGAATTATAACCTAGACTAAATGAAGCTTTTTCAAATAATTTATAACTTTTTTTAGGTATTAAATCTGGAACTGTTTTACCTAGTTTTTTAGGTATTTGTTCCGATATATAGATATGTTCTCCTAGAATTTCGTATGCGGTTAATAGAGTTTTTATATTCCCTAAGATTTTAATCTTATTTTTGATAGGATTAACAATTTTTTCTTGTGCATCCATTATAATTATCGCATTATTTTCTCTAATATTATTTTGCATAAAAATAATTAAATTTGTTTGAGTTTATGTTAAACCCTTTTTAAGATAAAACATAATAAAGTTTTTAATATTGGTTGATATACTAAGATCAATAGATATCATTTAGGATAGCTTATTTCAGATTTTCGGTGACCTCAAAGTATGAAATAATATCAAATCCTTTAGGAGTAGGTTTACATAAAAACGGGAAGAGGCTTACTCCGCAGAGGCTTAAAGTTTTAAATCTTTTTCAAAATATTGGAGCAGGAAATCATTTAAGCGCTGAAGAGGTACATGCAGAATTAATTGCTTGTAATTCTAAAGTTTCATTAGCGACTGTTTATAGGACTTTAAGATTATTAGTGCAAATGGGCTTTTTACATGAATTAGAACTTAGCGAAGGGGGTCATAGATATGAACTCTTTAGTAATGACTTTCCTAATCATCATCATTTGATATGTATTAGATGTGGACGAACCGAAGAATTTGAAAATGAAAAAGTATTAGAGGCTGGGAAAATTGCTGCCGAAAAAATTGGATTTAAATTAATTGAATCATCTCTTAATGTAAGAGCTATTTGTCCTAATTGTCTCTAAAAATTTAACTTAAACTCCCTCCACAACTTGATCCGGTGCCTGCGGTGCAGGCAAAGCAATGTTTATTTACAGCGATATTGTAATCAAAAGGAGATGAATAATCTAAAAGTTCAAAGAGATTTTTTGGTCCTTCCCCGCTTTTTAATTTAATTTGTTGATTAAAATCGCAATCATATATCTGCCCTTGCCAGTCAACACTAATTGTATTTTTACACATTAAATTTACTAAATTACTTTGATTGAAATTATCTATAAGTAAATTAAAATATTTTTCTAATTCCCCTTTTCTGTTTAAATATTCTGCATATCTATTAATAGGCATATTAGTAATTGTAAAAAGTCTATTAAAAGTTATTTTATATTTACTAAAAAGAATACGCTTATAATCAGATTCTAAACTTTCTTGAGGCCCAGGCAAAATAGGATTAATAGGATTGTAAACAAGGTTTAATTGGAGTTCATTATCATTTCTTCCATAACCTAAATTATTTAAAATTTTTATTGCATTAATACTTTTATCAAAGACTCCATATCCCCTTTGTTTCTCTACATTATCTTTTTCATAACATGGTAGTGAAGCTGTTATGGTAACTTTATTATCAGCTAAAAATTCAGGTAAATCTTCATAACCTTTTTCAAAAAAAATTGTCAAATTACATCTATCAATAATATCTACATCTTGATTTCTTAAGCTTAATATTAAATTTTTAAATTTAGGATGTAATTCTGGGGCTCCACCGGTAATATCAAGAGTTTTAATATTATATTTTGAAATAATCTTGGGAATTAAATTTATAATTTCTTCTGACATCATTTCAGTTCTCAATGGGCTTGAATTTACATGGCAATGACTACAAGCTTGATTACATTTATAACCAATATTTATTTGTAGTGTGTTTATAATCTCTTTATTAATTTTAGGAAAATTCTTTTTCATGATTTTTTCTATATCCTAAAATTGTCAAGAAAAGAAAGAATAGTCAAATTTTGTTCTAAAATTTTAATTTTTATTTTTGATTTTAAATCTTTTGTGAGCAAAATTTATAAACCAATTATTATATTCCTCTGAACCATTTTGGAAAACAATATCAAATTTTAATTTGTCATCTTTATCAGTAATTCCTTTCATGCCTTTACTTTTTGTCGAAGGTCGGAATACTTCTCCTTTACTACTATCTACAAAAAATATTTTATTGTTGATTTTATACTCCATACCTAATACTTGTATGAGCTCTAAAAATGATCTATCACTGCCACCTCTAGAATAACCTTTTTCTTTATTATCCTTTTGAGAAGTGATTGTATCTCCTACACCTATAATTAGAGGCATTTCTTCTTTCTTAATAAATCTTTTGCATAAAGAAATCTTTTCTTCAGTTGATTCTGGACAATCTCTAAAATTAAAATCTTTACCAAAAGGCATCTTCCCATTCTTAGATCCTAAAAACTTATTTAATAGGAATAAAACACCTGCATCTTTAGTCGCTCCTTTTAAAAGTAATTGAATATCTGTCGATCCAATATCATTTGGTTTTGAAGTCTTAATAATTTCTTTCCCATCCTTTGATCCTAGATTTGGAGATATATGAAGGAAAAAGGATTCTTTTAAACCAATTAATAAAGCCTGATTAATTATCTCATTCATCATATTTTCAAATTTAATTTGTATAAATTTAATTTTTTCCCAATCGTTTTGGACTAATTCAAAAAGACTATTAAAGTTTATTGTCGGAGAAAATTTTGTATCACAAATTGATTTTTGTGAATGATAATTAATATTTGCCTCGTTCATATTAGGGAATATTTCTCTTACTATTATTCTAAATTTCATTCTCATTAAATCAGGAACTTTTGCCAAAAATTCAAGTTCTTTTTTTGGAATGCCATCAAAGCTCGTATTACCTTTACTATTTTGATATTCAACACCGCAGGCTGCTAAACCTCTTAAATATAAACATTCTTCTTTTGGAAGTATATTACTTTCCAATGCTCTTTCAATAATTCTATTTACCCCTCTTAATCCTTCATGTTCTCCACAAGTAAGTACAAAAAATTCATTTTCTAATAATTTTGCTGCATATATATAATCTTTATTTAATCTTCTTGTTAAGGGATCTTTCACTAGGGGTATGCAGACACCATCTATATCTTGAATAATAAGAATATTTTCGGTATCCATTATTAGTTTTTCTATTATTGAAACCTTGTTTGTTTTCATTATTATTTTCGATCAAATTTAAAATAGTTATTTTTAAATGGTTTATAGAAAATTGGTATTCTTAATATAATAATAATTTACTATAGGCATAAATATAAATTAAATATAGTATTAAGATGTAAACAATAATTTTATATTTTACCAAGGGAAATAAAAAATAAAATGGATAATAAATTTATTAATAATATTCAAGATAAAGATGAATTTTACTCTTTTTTTAAAAATATCTATAAAACTAAAGTAGGTTTTTATAGTGTTGGTTTATATCCTGCTTCACTAGCGTATAATTGTGCATTGCATTCTAAGGAAAATAATATTCTTTTGGCCCCAAGAAAAGGAAGAGATTTATTAGGAGCTTTTCCTAAGGATGTTTTATCAAAAATGGATCCTGAGATTTTAAAAAAGATAAAAAAAATGGCTATAAATTTTGAATCAGATTCTAATATTTCAAATAATCTTCAGGACCTAATTCTAAAATGTAATGTTGTTATTTTATCCTCTAATAGTAATCATATTCAACAAGATATCTCTCAGGCAATTGAGATACGTAAAAAATTAAAGAGGAATAATGTTGTATTGGCTTGTTTAGTAGGATCTTTTTGCATTGATAAAAGTAATGAGAATCCTTTTATCCTTTGTGAAAAATACCCTGATTTAGCCTTCTTTTCAGGTTTTCATCGGCATGGTGCTTTAAGAAATCATTTAGATAGTTTTACTGCGAATTTTTGTCACCCAGATGCATTGACTGCTTTAATTGGGACAATAATCCTTAATCAATTATCTCCTCAAATACAAGTTTCAGCTGGAGTGCATAATATTGAATGCCAATATATCAAAGCTATAAAAAATGTATCATCAATTTTTGCTGGTTTTGTTAATGATTATCATTCTGATAAACCGGGAATGCTTCCAACTATTAATACTATTCTTCTAAGTCAATGCTTTGATCAGGCGGCATCAGTCTCGTCAGTAGTTAGAAGAACGTATGAAATAGATAATAAACAAATATCTCTAAGTGATTTAGGTTATGGAGTTGAAATGATTAAGGCTAAAGAAAATATATATGGAAAACTTTCCGAAAAAAGGGATTATACATTTTCTCAATTAAACGCTATTACAGCAGATGTTTTAGGAAGTATGTCTTTGCCTTCGGAAGGAAAGCCAACTAGAAATTTTCAAGCAGGTCAAGTATTATCTAAGATGTTTAAAAAGCTTAAAAGGTGTCCAAAAGATATAACAGAATTCAATCACTGGTGCAATAAATTTTCTTTAAGCCAAGGAAGTCTTGAGGGATTAAAATCATTAAAATATTGGCCAAATATCTACAAAAGGTATGGGATAAATAACAGTAACTGCTCAATGATCAACTTAATTTATTTATGTTTTTATGCCGATGAGATTGAAAAAAGGGATGTATATAAAGTTTTAATAGACCCAAAAGAAATGACTAATTACTGTCAAGAATCTGTTAAAGGTTTTAATAGTATTGATCTAAAATATAAGCTTTTAGGTATAGATGTATTTAGCGAGATTGATATTCTTTATAAGTCAATTATTGATAATAAATTTTCAATGGATTATGAGAAGAAATTACCTTCAAATAAAGTAAAAAATAATGAATTAAAATGCTTTGAAGTAATGAAAATAGTTAATAAGTATTTTGATAATTAAATTTTTATTTTTAATAATAAATTCATTAACCGTTTAGATTTTTTTATTTACTTATATGCACATCAAGGTTAAAATTAGAAAAAATAATTAATCTTTTGAATAAAGAAACTTCCCATAGATCACATGAACTTAAGCCTCTTGGATGGAATCAAGAAGATATCACAAGGTATGAAGAACTTTGGGATTATTGTCAAAGATGGGGGTTAATTAATCTTGAAAGAGAAGATAGACAATTTCTTAAAAAAGCCGAAAAATTAATTCCAAAAATTCAACCTAAAAAATATACAATAAAAAAATCAATTGAAGAAAAATCATATTATTTATGGTTGAATTTTTATTTAAAAGAAATGATTTCTTTTAATAAATCATATGTAGATGAAGAGAAAGAAAGTATTTGGGCAATAATTTTAGAAGAAGAGATAAAACTACTTGAAGATCTTAAACCAGTTATGGGACTACCAGATACTCTAAAGGCTAGAAATCTTCATAAGATAAGAAAAATACTTTTAGATAAAGCTTTAAAAAAATATAATGCAATAAATAATAAAGATTTATTTGACTTTAATAAAGTATTGAAAATTTTAAAAGAAAAGAATAATAAGAGTTGGAAGTCACTTATTGAAAATGATAATGAATCTGGGAAGTTTTATCCTATTGTTGAAAGAAAATATGTAGATGATTTCAGAAAAGATGTCAAAAAAGAAATTAATGAATTTATGGTAGAAAATTATCCATCTTTAAAAAAAAGTTTATAAAGATTTAGTATTAAGAATTTTCAAATCTTTAATATTTAGCTAAATATATATTAGTAAGCAATTTAATGGTTTGAGTAATCAGAAATTTGAAACCCTTCAGCTACATGCTGGACAAGAGCCTGATCCAACAACTAATTCTAGAGCTGTTCCAATTTACCAGACTAGCTCTTATGTTTTTAATAATGCCGAACATGGAGCAAATCTTTTTGGCTTAAAAGAATTTGGAAATATATATACAAGGTTGATGAATCCGACAACTGATGTATTTGAGAAACGAATGGCAGCACTTGAAGGAGGTATGGCTGCTTTGGCTACATCTTCCGGCCAGGCTGCTCAATTTGTTGCAATTGCAAACTTTATGAAAGCAGGTGATAATTTTTTATCAACCTCTTTCTTATATGGTGGTACCTATAACCAATTCAAAGTTCAATTTCCTAGACTTGGAATAGATGTTAAATTTGCAGAAGGAGATAGTGTTGAAAGTTTTAAAAATAGTATTGATAAAAATACAAAAGCTATATATGTAGAATCTATGGGAAATCCAAGATTTAATATCCCAGATTTTGAAGGGCTTTCTAATCTCGCTAAGGAAAACGGTATACCTTTAATCGTTGATAATACTCTTGGAGCAGGTGGAGCACTAATAAAGCCAATTGACTTTGGTGCAGATATTGTAGTTGAGAGTGCTACAAAATGGATTGGCGGACATGGAACAAGTATTGGCGGGGTAATCGTTGATGCTGGAACATTTAACTGGGGAAATGGTAAATTCCCATTAATGAGTGAACCAAGTGACGCGTATCATGGTCTTGTCCACTGGGATGCTTTTGGTTTTGGAAGTGATATTTGTAAATCTTTAGGAGTGCCAGATAATAGAAATATTGCCTTTGCACTAAGAGCAAGACTAGAATGCTTGAGAGATTGGGGGCCAGCTTTGAGTCCTTTTAATTCATTTTTATTGTTGCAAGGGCTTGAGACTTTAAGTTTGCGGATAGAAAGACAAACTTTTAACGCAATGGAATTAGCAAAGTGGTTAAATTCAAACAAATTAGTTTCTCATGTTAGTTATCCCGGTCTGGAGAGTGACCCTTACCACTCTAGGGCAAAAAAATATACAACAGGAAGAGGTATGGGGTGCATGATCATGTTTTCTCTTAATGGAGGGTATGATGATGCGGTTAAATTTATTGATTCTTTAAAATTAGCGAGTCATTTAGCAAACGTAGGTGATTCAAAAACTTTAGTGATTCATCCAGCCTCAACCACCCATCAACAATTATCTGAAGAAGAGCAAATTTCTGCAGGCGTTACACCTACGATGGTAAGAGTTTCTGTCGGTATTGAACATATTGATGATATAAAAGAAGATTTTGATCAAGCTCTTGCAAATATTAGTTAATAAATTAATTAAGTGGCTCTAATATTACCAAGTAATTATCACAAAATTCGTGATGTTGAAAAAAATCATATTTCATGGATAGAACCAGATTTGGCGAAGAGGCAGGATATTCGCCCATTAAGGATTGGGATTTTAAACATAATGCCTTTGGGAAAGCAATATGAATTCAACTTATTGCATCCTCTTGGATTATCTCCTCTTCAAATTGAGCCTATTTGGATAAAACTTCAAACACATTCTTATAAAACATGGGATATTGATCATTTGAATAATTTATATATTAGTTGGGATGAAGCAAATAAAATAAATCCTCTAGACGGAATTATTTTGACAGGAGCTCCTGTAGAGCATTTAGACTTTGAAAAAGTAAATTACTGGAACGAATTTGTAGACATCACTTCGGAAGCTCGTGAAATTTGCGCAAGTACTCTAGGACTTTGTTGGGCGGGATTTGCAATGGCTTACTTGTCTGGAGTTAATAAGAATGTATTCGAGAAAAAATTATTTGGTGTATATCCATTAAAAAGTTTAGTACCTGGACATCCTTTGATGGGAACTCAAGATGATGAATTTATCTGCCCCCAAAGTAGATTTGCAGGATTACCAGATAATGAGATGGAAAAAGCACAGGATGAAGGAAAGTTGAATCTTTTAGCGCATGGTGAAAAAGTAGGTTACACAATTTTTGAAACTTCTGATCAAAAACAATTGATGCATTTGGGCCATCCTGAATATACTGTTCATAGAATTAAAAGTGAAATAAAAAGGGATAAAAAGAAAGGGGATGTTCCTCTCCCAGAGAATTTCGATATTAATTGTTCAAAAACATCGTGGAGATCTCATCGTAATCTTCTTTTTCAACAATGGTTATGGTTCTGTTATCAGAAAGTAAGCCTAAATTCTAACTAATTTCAGTGTGAAGGATTAATCCCACCAAGTCTTTCGAACAGGTTTAAACTTTCATCATTTAATCCTATTATTTCAACTTCTGAGCCTCCATTCTTATATTTTCGAATTATTTGATCAAGTGCAATAACTCCACTTTGGTCCCAAATATGCGCATCTGTCAAATCAATAGTGATATTTTCAGGATGTTCATAAATGTCAAAGCCTTGCAAGAAATAAATTTTGCTCACAAAGAAAAGCTGACCCTCCACTTTATAAATTATTTTTTTATTACTTTGTTTAATTCTTGAAACGGTAATAACCTTTGCCACCTTCCTGCTAAAAAGAATTGCCGCTAAAGCAACTCCTGCAATTACTCCCAGAGCAAGATTATGAGGCTTTGTTAGCATTGTTACTGAAAAAGTTGTCAGCATCACTGCTGTATCGCTTTTTGGGATTTTTCTTATATTTCTTAAACCATTTATGTCTGCAGTACTTATGGAAATTGTAATCATAACTGCTACTAAAGCAGCCATCGGTATTGTTCCAATCCAAGATTTAAATAAAATTATCATTAGCAATAATGATAAACCTGATGTCAGAGTAGATAATCTTGTATTTCCTCCATTCTCTGAATTCATTACAGATTGGCCGACTAAGGCGCAACCAGCCATTCCTCCAAAAAGAGATGCCACTATATTCGCTAAGCCTTGACCTCTTGCCTCCTTGTTTTTATTTGAACTTGAATCAGTTACATCATCTAAAATATCTTGGGTCAAAAATGTTTCCATTAAACCTACTAATGATATAGCTAATGAAGTTGGAAGGATAATGCCAAAAGTAGAAAAATTAAATGGGACTTTCCCATTAGCTATTGATCCAAAGGGAAGTGAAAGTATTGGTAAACCATCTGGTAATTTTCCTAAATCGCTTACTGTTGGGATATCAAAATTAAATAATACGCTAATAAAAGTAATTACGATAATTGCTACTAATTGCGATGGAATTACTTTAGTTAATTTTGGTAGTCCATAAATAATTAATAATCCTAAAATTACTAAAATCAATACTAAAGGTACTTGCTCATTTGTCGGATATTGTGAAATATTTTCCTGAGCAACTTTAGAAGCTTGCTTTAAACCTATTCCTAATTGAGGAAGTTGAGCTTGAAATATAAGTAAAGCGAGAGCGTTCACAAAGCCACTTAATACTCCGCTAGGAACAAAACGCATTTGATAAGCTAGACGTAAATATCCCCAAAGTATTTGGAATATTCCTGTTAATATTCCTGCTGCTATTAAGTAAGATAAACCTAATCCAGGTGCTTGACTCTCACCATAAGCCACAAGGCCTGTCATTAAAAGTGCAGTTGACCCTGTTGCAGAAGTTATCATCCCTCTCCTTCCGCCGAAGATTGCAATAGTTATTGATAAACAAAATGCCCCATATAATCCAACTTTTGGATCTACCCCAGCAATCCCTGAAAAAGCTATAGCCTCAGGAATCATAGCAAATGCTACAACTATACCTGAGAGTATATTAGCTTTTGGATCACCAAACCAATTTTTTGAAAGATAACTTTTGAAATTTGACATTAAATTTTTCTACACATTTGTTCCTTTAATTAAAAGGTACCTTATAAGGGTGGCAAAATTCCTGAAGGATCACAAAAGTTCTTCAAAATCTTTAATTCCTCTAATTTCTTATCAAATGCTCTTGTTACTTCTTCATCATGAGAATCTAAGTGATTATGTAATTGTGCAAGATGAATATTTGGACAAAACTTTTTTAATTTTTCCCAAGACGCATTCATCCAATTGATAGCAATTTCTCTCTCTTTAATACTATTTCTCTCCCAAGATGCGAATATCCACGGTTTCCAAGAAGAATTCCTATGGACAAAATAACTTTGATAATTACTTATTTCTTTAGTCATCCCTCCTAGTTGTTGGCATGCGATATAACAAGAATTATTGGGCTTGTTTTTATTGATATCAGATATTATTTCTACGAATTTATTTGCATTTCTATCTAAATCGTTACCTAAAAGACTAATCACTTCAGAGTGATAATTTGGATTGAATTCAAAAAGTTCTAATTCTTTTGGAAAAAAAACTACTTCTTTAAAATCTTTATAATTTTTCAGGGAAAGGGATTTATATTTATTAAGTGCTTTTAAATGATTTTGAATATTAATTTTATCTTTCTCAGTTTTAATTTCAGCGACGATATAAATATAGATTTTGTTAGTTGAAATCCATTGTAAACTCATATTTTCTGGGAAGTTTTCAGCAATTTTAATAATCTCTTTGAGTTCTATTTCTTTTATGAATCCCTCAATAGTTAAAAGAGGAAAATTTTGAAAAGTTTTAAGACCAATCTCCGTTACAATTGCTAAGAATGGAGCAGCTCCCCTTAAAGCCTCCCAAATTTCTAATTCTCTTTTGTTAAGTTTATTCTTATTTAAAGAAAAATATTCACCATTTCCAAAATATCCTTTTAGAAATTCAATATTATCTATTGCTAATCCATATCTTCTACTGAGGGGACTAACTCCACCAGTAAGGACATAACCCATACCTGGTAAATTTGATAAACCAATTGGAAATAAACGATTATATTTATCTAAATGATTCAGTAAATTTTTCATCAAAACGCCTCCTCCGACACTTACTATTTTTGATTCTTTATCAAAATAAATTTGATTATATTTTTTTCTTAAATCCAAAGTAAGAAAATCTTCTCGGACACAACTTGAAGTAGTTCCTCCACTACATACGCATATATATTGATTTTTCTCTATTTTTAATTTCTCTCTACTAAAAATATCTTTTTTGATATCAAAAAAAATATCCCTTGATTGAGAGTCTCTAGCATTAGTATTTATTACCTCGAAGTAATAATTTTTTTCTATCACAAAGACAAAAGTTTATTTATAATTATTGTATAGATTATTATGATGTTGAACAAAAACCATAAAAAAATAAATAAAGATTTTGGAATACTAATTTGTGGACATGGAAGCAGAAATAAATTAGCGATATCTGAATTTGATGAATTAACAAAATCTATCAAAGAGAGATTTAAGGGTGTAACTGTCGAATATGGATTCTTAGAATTCGCAAAACCATCGATTGTTGACGGTCTTGATAAGCTAAAATCTAAGTCAATAAAAAAAATAATCGCAATTCCAGCGATGCTTTTTGCAGCAGGACATGTCAAGAATGATATACCTTCTGTTCTTATGAAATATGCATCGATACATAAACTGGAAATATTTTATGGGAGAGAATTAGGAATTAATAATTCGATGATTAACGCAGCTTGTGAAAGAGTGAAGGAAGTCTTTTTCAAAAATAAAAATCTTAAATTGTCCGAATCTATGCTGGTTGTTGTAGGTAGAGGTTCTTCAGACCCCGATGCAAATTCAAATGTTTTTAAAATAACTAGGATGATGGTTGAAGGTCTTGGTCTCGGATGGGGCGAAACGGTATTCTCTGGAGTAACTTTCCCTTTGGTAGAACCAGGTCTGAATCATATAGTGAAGTTAGGTTATAAAAATATTATTGTGTTCCCTTACTTCCTTTTCTCAGGGGTTTTGGTAAATCGTATTAGGCGTCAAAAAGACGATGTCGCTTTTAGTAATCCTAATATTTCCTTTTATGATGCAAAATATTTATCCTCTCATCCTTATGTTGTTAATACATTTGTTGAGAGGATTAATGAGGTCCTAGATGATGATTTAAAAAATCAAATGAATTGCTCTTTATGCAAATATAGATCTAATTTAATTGGATTCGAAAATGAGGTTGGTTTAAAACAAAAGAGCCATCATGATCAAGTTGAGGGATTAGGACTTACATGTGAATTATGTGAAGCTGAATGTAATGGTGCTTGTGAGATAGAAATTATATCAAAGAAAGAAAATAATTCTGATCTTTTACTTGGCACTCATATTCATCAAGTTCTCAACAGCCAAAGTCATCGCATTGAACATGGACATGAACATGAACATGAACATGAACATTATCCAAATTCTAATCATCCTCTTGGACCTTTGACACTAAAACCTCCTAAAGATGAAATATTAAGAAATTCGGTTGAAAATGACTGAATCATGTGTCTCTTTCTCGATCGAGTCTTATTAGACTCTTCTCTTATAAGTATTGCTTATAAAAAAATAATTATTGATAGACTCTCAGCTTTTCCACAGATTATCAATAGTTTTCCACGTCCAATTCCACACTTGATTAGTTAAATCAAGTCTTTTTATAAATACTTTCACTTCAACATTATTGTTGACTTTTTTTAAAAAAAATATCAATTAAATGGTTTAATATATTTCAATACAATCTTTCAAGATATTACTTGAGTCTTAAATAAGAATAGTTTTTTTTTTACTTTTGACAATAAAAATAAAAAATACGAATATGTAACTAGAGCAATTTATTTAATATGGTTTACAACAATTCTCAAAAAGAACTTACAAAAAATTCTAGAAATTCTAATAGTTTAGAAACCGAATTAACTGAACCTTTATATTCAAGCATGAAAGACTTTGTTTTAAGAAATCCAACATGGGATCAGTATAAATTAATAAATTCTGCACTGGCTACTTTTCTTGTGCAAAATGGTTGTAATGATAAATCTGTTACGGAAATATATTTAAATCAATTATTTAGTCCAAGTAATGCTTCCTAATATTTAAACAAGCTCTCCTACAAATTGCCATCATCGTTAAGGTTGGGCTTTGCCAAGAAGAAGTTGGCCAACAAGATCCGTCGGCGATAATAACATTCTTACATCTCCACAATCTGTTCCATTTATCAACTACACTACTTTCTTGATTATTACCCATTCTTGCGCCTCCTACTTCATGTATGTAATAACCTGGAGGCGGAGGATTTCCTGAGGTTGCAATAGATTTTTTTGTGAGTTTTTTTACAAAAGGAATATTATAGATTTCATCTAAATTTCTTATCTCACCTCCTACCACTTTGATAGTTTCTTCCATGGTATTTTTCATATGCTGTACCATCTTATTTTCATTATTTCCCCACATAAATGAGATTTTCGGTATTGGGATATCCCATTCATCAAATTTATCTGAAAGCTCAATTCTATTTGAATCTCTAGATAGAACTTCTCCATGTGATATTAGAAATCCTACTGAATTAGTTGGGTCTCTTTGCAGAAGCCTAGGCAAACCAAATCTGTCTATAGCCCCCCAAGTTCCATAGCCTCGAAGAAAATCTATTTTATTTTTATTAGGAAGTTCAGATCCAAATGGGAGAAAAAAACTTCCTGCTCCAGAAAGATTACCATCTCTAATAGATCTCATATCATTCTTAGGACGGAATTCAGGGATTGAAAAGAACTTACAAATGGAGATGTGGTCCATTAAATATTTTCCCAAATTACCAGAGGGGTCGTTAAATCCTTTTTCGCTAATTTCCCTCTTTGAATTTAAAAGGATTCTAAGTGTTGCGATTGTTGATGCACAGAGAATAATCATTTCGCAATTCAAAAGTCTTTTTGAACCAGTTGTCGTATCTATAACATTGACTTTTGTAGCAAGTTCTGTTTCTAAATTTGTTTCAAAA
This sequence comes from uncultured Prochlorococcus sp., assembly GCA_964433825.1. Lineage (GTDB taxonomy): Bacteria > Cyanobacteriota > Cyanobacteriia > PCC-6307 > Cyanobiaceae > Prochlorococcus_A. The sequence continues at coordinate 21,160 of CAYSSQ010000013.1, forward strand.
GAATGTACTTTATGATTAGTAAGGATTTGTACATTACCTGTCTTTATTGCTTCTTTAAGTGTACTTCCGATACTTGAGGATCTTGGCCATTCCTTTTCATTTATAGATGCATTCTTATCAAAACCTCTTGATTGAATGAATGGATAATTTAATTTTTCTTTAACTTTTCTTCCAAAAAATAATTCACTATCAGTTAGTGGAATTTGCCCAATATAACAACCATCTGGAACTTGTCTAATATTATCTTTTCTCCCATAAATTCCAATTAATTTTTCTACATATTCATAATGATCTTCAAGCTCCTTATATTGGATAGGCCAGTCTGGCCCGTATTGATCCCTTATTGAAGGTTGAAAATCACTAGGAGAAAATCTTAAAGTTATTCCTCCCCAAGTTAAGGATCGCCCTCCATATTGATTACCTTGTGTCCACAAAAATGGTTTTTCTTCGGGGTTAATATAAGGAAATTTTTTTTCATTAGCATACAAATTTGGATTATTTTTCCAATAGCCAGGATGTTGACTTTGATTTTTATGTTTTTGAGTTAGGATTCCAATTAATCTATTAATACTATCTGTTGGTTCATGACTTGAGACTTCTTCTCTCTCCTTTAAAGGACCAGCCTCAATAACAAGTACTTTAATTCCCTGTTGAGCTAACGTTAATGCAGCTATTCCACCTGTTGCTCCGGATCCAACAACTATTGCATCATATGGATTAATATCCAAGATTTAAGAAGATCTATTATTGATACAATATAGCATTAATTAAATATTTCTCTTTAAAAGTTTATCTCTAGAAGCTAGAATTTATTAACTTCAAACTTCTCAAATGAGATTGTTAGTTTTATTTTATTTTGTATATTTATTAATTTTTCCAAAAAGTATATTTGCTGCTTTAGATTACGGGAAACAGTCTTTATTAGGATTTGATTTTTCAGGATCGGAACTTCAAGGTGCAACTTTTTATCTGACTGATTTGCAAGATGCAAATCTTTCAAATTGTGATCTTCAAGGCGCAAGTTTGTATGGGGCGAAATTAAAAGATACTAACTTAAGTAATTCTAATCTTAGAGAAGTTACTTTAGATTCAGCAAATTTAGATGGAACTGATTTAACAAATACAAATTTAGAAGATTCTTTTGCTTTTAGTACTCAATTTAATAATGTGAAAATAACAGGAGCAGATTTTACTAATGTATATTTGCCCAAGGATGTTTTAAATGAATTTTGTAAAAGCGCTGAGGGTATTAATCCTTTTACTAATAGGGAGACTAGAGAAACATTAGAATGCCCATAAATTTAAGTTAAGGCATAAGAAATTTTTTTTCTTATTATCCTTTTTTTATAAAGCGAATTTCCAATAGGCCAACCTAAGGTTTTTAAATGTCTTAATGTCTTATAACTAAAAAGAAAGTAATTACTGTTCAAAAACTCTACATTAAGGAGTTTTAAAGTCTTTATTATTAAAAACAAATCTAAAGGATTGCCATATTTTTTTTCCAATAATATGAATTGTTTTTCTTTAATCTTATCCTCCAATATCTTATTATTTTTTGCGTAACCTATTTCTATTAAATTTAATTGATCGGAATAAAGTGTATAAACTAAGCCTCTTCTTGAGTCTTTTTCTCTTGAAAATAATCTAAATTTCAAAGTGCTATTATTTCTTTTAAATTGACTTTGGAAAATATTATTAAACATGCTAATCATTTTGGTTATGAACAGACTCATACTTTTCTAATAAATTACTTACCTCGGCTAATGCAATTCTTTTTTCGCATGCAGCGTTATATCTACTCATGGCGATAAATGGAATAGATCCTTTGCTTTTGATCTCTGATATACCAGTTTCTAAACATTGAAAGGCAACGCTGGAAAGGTCTCGCCCCTCTGCAGCTGCCCAAACTTTTAATAAATAATTTAAATTAGCGGGAACTGAAATTTGTAATTTATTTGAATTAGAGTTATTTAAAGAAATATCATCAAGGTCAATTTCTTTTAAGGATATTAATTCTTTAACTCTTTTTTTTAAATTTTTAACTTCAATAAAAATTTTCTCCTTATTTTTTACTTTTCTCTCTATCTCAAATAATTCATCTTCTGATCTTACTATTGCATCTAAAGCCCATTTAGCATCATCTTCAGGAAGTGAAGTATTTTTAAGCCATTCATCTCTTAAACTTGACCAGTTATTCTTCATTAATTTAATATTCTTTATAAGAATCATATTTCAATCTATATAGAATGTCTATAGATTCTAAATTGATTGTCATAAAGTTCAAATCTTCACTTAAATGAAAGTTTTATTTACTTCTTATTATTAAAATTATTTGGATATTCAACTTTGATTTTCTACGAAAATAAAAAATTATTCTATTCTTATTTTCTGAAACATTAAATTATTAATTTTTTGCGTTAATCTTTGAAAGATGGTTTTGTTTTTTATGAATAATGTAACCCAAAGATTAATATCTATTGTTTTTTATACAGTTCCTCTAAGGGCTGCGATACCATTTGGATATTTATTATTTTATAAATTTTCGTTTTTAAAAGTTTTATTGTTTTTAACTTTACCCATAGCGGTCATAGAAAAATCTTTGCCATTCGGAAGTTTATTATTATTTTTAATTATTTTTATTGGGATAGTTAGAAATATGAATGTCCCATATTTTGTAAGATTTAATGCTTGCCAAGCATTATTGATAAATATTGCAATTATTATATGTAGTTACCTTCTGCGGATATTTCCCTTGGTTGAACTTAGCTATCTTCTCTTTGCAATTTCATTGGCTTTATCGATCTTTTCAATCTTTCAATGCATTTATGGTATTGAACCAGAGATTCCATTAATAAGTAGATCTGTCAGGATGCAAATTTAAATAAACTAATTGTAAATACTAGCAATTTTCTAATATATTTTTCCACCTTCTTTTATTTGACTCTATTATCTCTAATGGAGGATTAGAACCATTAATTTTATAGGCTTTGAGGAGTGATTCACTTGCTAAGATACCAATTCTTGCAGCCTCTCTTTGTTTTGAACATGAATTATCTCTTGTTCCATTTTTAAGATTAAATTCTACTTCTTTAAGTTTTTGTAATGCTTCACTATTCTTGTTAAGAAAATCATTTATATAAAAATCAAATTCATTTTCTGATTTTACGGATGTTCCAAAGCAAAGAATTATTATATTAATTAAAAAGATAATAAAAGTTATTTTTAGTATTTTGGTTGGCATAATTTTTTAGATGATCTTTCTAAAATAAAGTAAAAAGTTAAAACACTAATACTCCCTGAGGGGCCGATAAATATATGCCAAATTTGATTACCTGTTGATACAAGATTAATTCCAAATAAAGTGGTCAATAAAATGCCGAATATTGGATAAACTATAAGCAAATAATCTTTAAATTTTTTTTGCCAATTGATAATTAGAAACGCACTTATAAAAATTTGAAAGAAGATAGTAGTATTTTTTCCTATTAGCCAGTAAGCAATAATTGAGGATATGCATAGTAAGGCAGAAAAAGATATTAAAAATTTATTTTTTAATATTGCTATTGATAGTAAAGTTAAGCCAACAGAGAGAGAAGAATAAAAAAGCCAATTGAATATTGAGGAATGGTTTATGTATATCCAATTGGTTTTAAAATGATCAAGCATTTCAAACATAGAACCAAGACCAATAAATATAAAACCAAAATTTAATAATGAATAATGTTGAATATGACTAAAGGTATTTTTTGACTTCATAGCAATATAGAAAGGAATCAATATTGCTTGTAAATGAGCTAAATATAATAATATAGAAAACAATTTTAATAATTATATTATTTTAATTCTATATTAAATCTAAAAACATAACTATTTTTTGGTCACTAGTTCTTTGAGAATTAAACTATAGTAAAAAACTTTTGCTTTTAAAATTAACGAAAAATTTTTTAATTGTATATTTTTTTAATAAATTCCTTTATTGTTTTAAATACTTCATCCAAAGCTAACAACTATAATAATAATTAATCTTGTACAAAATGAATACAGCAGAATCTATCTTTAGTAGACGAACAGTTCACTCTTTCGAAAAAGAAAAAGTAAGTGAGGAGAATATCCTCAAAGGAATAGAGGCAGCAAATCATGCACCATGCCATAAATTAACATTCCCCTGGCGATTTTATTCAATTGGTTTAAAAAAAAGGAATGAAATACTTGGATTGGCAATAGAATTAAAATCTCAAAAAACTTTTTTAGAAGAAAAATCGAAAAATACTATTAGAAAAAAATATTTAAATCCATCACATTTAATTGTGGCAACTCAAATATTAGCGAAAGATGAATTTACTAAGAAGGAAGATTATGCTGCTTGTGCGTGCGCTATCCAAAATATGGCAATTTACTTTTCATCTTTGGGGATAAACATAAAGTGGTCAACTGGTAAAATAACGAGTGATTTGAAAACTTATAAAATAATTGATATCAAACCCAGTAATGAGGAGATAATAGGTTTTATCTGGGTTGGATATGGTAAGAAGCCTCAAGAGATATCTAGGCCTTTAATAAGTGAAATTTATAAACAAATTTAAAACTCATAAATAAAAAATTAGTTCCTTAAGCATTAATTAGAATTTGCTCAGGGGGATTAATTCTAATTTGAGGATAGAAATGACACCCCATAATGTAAATAAAAATCGATTAAAGTATAAATACTCAGTTAGGATTAAAGTATAAATACCTACAATTCAAAAAATTGAATTTTATATTTAAATCAGTAAAAATTTTTCTTTTTAATGCAACAAAGCCTTGGGAGGATAGGTTAGATAGTCTGGAAACTATTATGCATATGGATAAAATTATGAGTACTGAAAGTGAATATTGGAGTATTAGCAATCAGACTATACCTATGTGGTTTTATCAAATGGCTATCTCAATGGGAGTAGCTCTCTCCTTTGGATTTGCGCTAATCCTTTTTGGAAGTCTTTGATTTAAAAACTTATAAATTTCGAATAAATATATGAATATGCTATGCAATATTAAAGTAAATGATATTAATCTTTTCATAAGTGATAATTTATCCTATGTAACTCTATCTTTTTTATCTTTACTTATATCTGTTTTTTTAATTAGAAAATTAATAATAGATAATTTGTCTCAGTAGATATCTAACCTTATTTAATAAGTTTTTAAAGGTAGGTATCTAATAATCTATAAGAGTGATAATAATGATTCTCAGCAAATAAATTTTTAAGTTAGAGTCCAATTTTAATGAAATAAAATGTTTGAAGCAATCATTTTTTTACTACAAGGTAAAGAGGAAGAAAATGAAAAATATAAGCAGTAGTATTTAATTATTTAATTTGTTTTAAGTTAAAATTCGGTTTACTAATCTATAGATTTCTTAAGGTCTACAAGTGAGAGGTATAGAAATATTTTCTGCAGTTAAATGATCTGCCAATCTTATTGAGAGAGCAATAATTGTTAACCCATGACCTATGCTTGGGCAGCTAGGGAAAATACTCGCATCAGAGATATAAAGATTATCAATTTCATGAGACTTGCAATTCCTATCTACTACCGAACTTATGGGATTATCACCCATTTTACAAGTCCCACATGCATACCCAACGATACTTAATGGAGCAAGTCCCCTTGGATGAGTTGGTGTCCTTGTTATTGAAAAAGATTTATCATTTTGCTCCATTGCTTTTAAAGTATCCAACCATCTATAAACCAAACGATCATGAGCTTCTAAATTATTATGAATGTAATTAATTCTTATTTTATTATTTTTTATACTTACAGTATTCTCAGGATCAGGTAATACTTCAGTCATTGCCCACCATGATATTGATCTCTTTGCTAATCTTTTGATTCCAAATTCAGGTATTAGTTTAGTAATTAAAGATAAAACTGGAGGAGATTCAGCAAAGAATGCATCTTTCAAGACTCCACCTCCTGTTTGAATATGACCTAGAGGAAAATTAACATTTTTATCACCAAAATAAAAATCATTTACGCCTATCGATTTTGCAAATGATCCAGTAGTTGAAGTATTAGCTCTTTGTAAAATGCAAGTCATTTGCAAATTCATTAGATTTCTACCAACAAGATTCGATTTATTACTTAATCCATTTGGATGTAATGATGATTTAGAATTTAAAAGAATGATGGGAGTATTTATTGCTCCAGCAGCTAAAATTATAGTATCTCCTGAAAAAAACCATATATCACTATTAATCTCTACCTCAACTCCCTTTATTGATTTACCTGAAGAGTTTACGTCTAATTTTAAAACCTTAGCGTTTGTTTTTATTTTTAAATAATTTTGATCAGAATTATAAATGCCAAATAATTGTGCATCTCCTTTTTGAAAGAGTGAACATTTTTCAAAATTTAAATTTTTTGTTTCATCTGGTGAGCTCATTGGTAAGTAATATGGATTACAACCTTCTTGAATTAATACTTCTCTGATCTCTTTAAAAATTGGTTCAATTTGTATCGGTGGTTGCTCATACTCAGATTTCCTAATGGGTTCTGTCTTATCTATACCTCGCTTCCCATGAACTTTGTACATTTTTTCAGCTAATTCATAATATGGTTCTATTTCTTCATAAGATATTGGCCATGCAGGTGATATCCCTTCTTGCAATTTGAGATCACCAAAATCCTCTTCCCTCATCCTTTGCAATACTGATCCCCATATTTTAGTATTGCCTCCTAAGGCATAGACGGTTTGAGGTGCAAACGGATCACCATCAGGTCCTAGCCAGTTTTCATTCATTGGATGAAATCTCTTTTTTTTAAATAAATCTGCACCTCTGATATTCTGATCTTCAGTAGGTAGTTGACCTCCTCTTTCTAAGAGAAGTACCCACTTGCCTTTTCTAGATAATTGTTTAGCAAGAGTGGCCCCACTTGCTCCACCTCCAACTATTATAAAATCATAATGATGATCATCTATCAGCATAAAATGTTAAATAATAGATTTAAAAGATAATTTATTTTACTAAATTTACTGCCACAAATATATAAGTCCAAATAATATTATCCATATTACGTCAACAAAATGCCAAAAAAGACTTACTGATTCAACTCCCATTTCACCTTTGAGATAATTATTTGGAATAAATGATCTATATAACATTAAACCCATTAAAAGAATTCCTGTAATTACATGAAGTCCATGGAATCCTGTAAGTAAATAAAACATTCCTCCGAAAACGCCACTTTGTAAACTAAAAGTCAACTCAGACCATTCAACATATTGTCCATATACAAAATAACTTCCCATTATCATGGTCAAAAACCATATTCCTCTAAAACCCCATAAATTTTTTTTGTGAAGACATTTTTCTGCAAAATAAATAACAAAACTTGAAGATACTAAAATAACTGTATTTATTAAAGGTTCTTTTACCGCAATGCCACTAACTCCATCGGGATACCAAACAGGAGCTGTTATTTTTAGAACTCCATAGCCTACAAAAAATGCAAAAAATATTATACTTTCTGAACATAAAAAAATAATGAATCCGGTCATATTATGTCCATCATGCTTAATATGACCTGGATTGTGATTTAGGGTTATGGCTTTATTTTCAGTAATCATATTTAATGACTCTTTAAAGATTTATTGATATAAAATTCTTCATCCTCAACAAAGGGTTTTTCTAAACCATAGCAATACGGTTCATTTAAGACAGTGGGAATATCTTCTTCAAAATTTTCATGTGGAGGTGGAGATGGTAGTAGCCATTCTAAACCAATTGCATTCCAGGGATTAGGTGGAGCAACTTTTCCCCTGACCCAAGAACTTACCATGTTCAGAATAAATGGAATTGAAGCGACTCCAAGAATAAATGCTCCAATACTTGCGATCACATTCCAAATGGCGAATTCTGGATCATAAGATGCAACTCTTCTTGGCATTCCGAGTAAACCAGCCCAATGAAGAGGAAGCCAATTTAAAGTGGCCCCAATAAAAGTAAGAATAAAATGAACTTTTCCTAGGCCCTCATAAAACATTTTTCCTGTAAATTTTGGGAACCAGTGATAAATGCCTGCAAAGATCCCAAAAGCTATCGTATTAAAAATAATATAGTGAAAATGTGCTACAACAAAATATGTATTACCAACATGAATATCGACTGGAACTGTAGCTAACATTACTCCTGTAATACCTCCAAAAATAAAGTTAAATAATCCTCCTAAGCAAAAAAGCATGGGTGTACTTAATCTGATGTTTCCGCCCCAAAGTGTAGCTATCCATGCAAATACCTTAACCCCCGTAGGAACAGCTATAAGCATTGTAGTAAACATAAATAAATTTCTCATCCACATTGGAGTACCTGTATAAAACATATGATGCACCCAAACAATAAGCGAGAGAATTGTGATTCCAAAAGAAGCTATAGCTACAAATTTATATCCGAAAAGTGGCTTTCTTGCATAAACTGGAAATAATTCTGAAAATATTCCAAAGACAGGTAACACCATTACGTAAACGGCTGGATGAGAATAAAACCAAAAGAAATGCTGAAATAAAACAGGATCTCCCCCTCCTTCAATTCTAAAAAAGCTTGTTCCAAAAGTTAGATCGAAAAACAACATAATTGCACCACCCGTTAAGGCAGGCAAGCCTAGCAATTGCAGCATTTGCGCTGCTAGAACAGTCCATATAAAAATAGGCATTTTGAAAAATCCCATTCCAGGTGCTCGCATTCTTATTATGGTTGTTACGAAATTAACAGCTCCCATAATGGAAGAAATACCAGATAAAGAGATTGCCGTAATCCAAAGCATTTCTCCATTTATCATTTTTCCTAAGGGATTTTGGATACTTATTGGGGGGTAAGACCACCACCCAGATGATGCTGGACCTCCTGGAACAAAGAAACTTAGTAGCAAAATGATTGAGAAAATAGGTACTAACCAAAATGCTAATGCGTTAAGTTTTGGGAATGCCATATCTGGAGCCCCAATCATTGGAGGTACCAATAAATTAGTCAATCCACTTAGAATCGGGAAAAGGAACAAAAACAACATAATTGTTCCATGCATTGTATAAAGTCCGTTGTAAACTGTAGGGTCAAAAAGATCAGAGGGAGGAGTTATTAACTCTCCTCTCACTAACATTCCCAATAGCCCGCCAATTAATAAGAAAAATAGAGCAGTAACTATATATTGAATGCCAATTACTTTTGCATCAGTATTAAAGCTAAAAAATCTTTTCCAGTCATTGGGGCCTTTTGGATCAGGATTTTTCGTTTTTACTAATCTTTGGTCGTAATTAATAATTGTCATAATTTAATTTATCCATCATGGGGTCTTTCTTCAATACCTTTATCTTGAACTTTGGGAGGAGGTGCTGGTACAACAGTTGCCCAACCCCTATTACCATTTTTTAGCCTTTTATCGTACAAACGACCTGCAGGATTTAATCCATTTTGAAGTTCTTTTTTTACAGTATCCTCGCTCCATTTGTTAAAGATATCCTCGGATTCGACAATTACATTAGATTGATTCTGAGAAAAATAGGCTCCACTAAACATCGCATCTCTTAATCTAAAGACACCTTTTTTTGTTGGAGTGAGCGAGTAAGTTATTACACTACCTGGAATAATATCTTGTTTTAATCTAAAAGCTGGAACGTAAAAACTATGTATAACATCTTCTGTAATTAATCTAAAATTAGTTCTTTTATTTAGAGGTAAATGAAGTTCTGAACTATGAATCCCATTTGGATAAATAAACTCCCAATTCCATTGTCTTGAAACAACGTCAATCGGACCATAATCGAAAATCTCTTTGCCCTCTGATATAGGGATCTCTTGTCCGATATCATATTTTATTTTTGAACCTAAATTATTAAGCTTATAATTTATTTTTGTAGAATAAGTTGATATGGCTAAAACTAAAATCAAAGGGATAATTGTCCAAATAATTTCTAGTTTTAAATTACCCTCAAGTGGCTCTCCATTACTTTCATCGTATTTTGGAGCCCTATTAAAAATTAAAATCCATGCCATTGTGCCAGTACAACCAAGAAAAATAAATGTTCCAATAGTTGTTTCAAATGCAAAAAGATTATCAACATAATGAGCTGCCTCTGAGGCTTGCATAGGCAACCAACTATATGACCAGTATCCCATCAGTAAACTAATTAAAATATTTAAAGAAAAAGCAAAAAGTATTATTAGAAGTGTGAGATATTTTTTATTTTTATATTTTTTTACTTTTGTATTCATTGGAAAATTTGATTAAGGTCCTCTCCTCTCACAAGAAGTTGATCTGCAGTAATATGAACACCAAAATCGCTTGCAAGCCATGCACCTAGACTCCCATGAAGACCCATTAAAACCAGAATAAAAGAGCCCAAAAAAATATATGCCCAAGAGACTTGTCTCCCATAATCTTTTCTAAAAACAAATCTTTGATATCCCCTCCATATAGTCATTGCTATCATCACAAGCAAAATTGCTACTCCCCCAACTGCATGCCAAAGCATAGTTGAAATTGCATTTTGGCCTAAAATGCTCTTTACTTCAGGAATTGGGACAGCTAACAACATCTCAAAGAAACCTGTTGCAACGGTAAAAAAAGTTATAAATGAAGCAGCGAGAACGTTATACCAACCAACATCATGAAACCCCACTCTTGTTACAGGGAAAGCAAGAAATCTAAAAATTCTTTTTTCAAATGGATAAAATGCACCAGCGATATCAAAAGCTATACCAATTGCAAATAAACCTATGGTTAAATGGACAAGATTTGGATGTATTGGGATTTTATATGGGAGGTCATTTGGTCCCAAATTTTCAGATATATCATTAATTGGCGATTTTATTACTATCGAAAAAAGTGAATAAATATTTTCCCGTATAATTATTGCAAAATTATAAAAATTAATCATAATATACCCTCCCTCACGGCCTCAACAACAGGTACCGTATGAAGGCCATAAATCCATACCAACATATCCCCTAAGTAAACTTGAGTACAAACTAATATTGCTAGAACAATATCTACAAAAACAAATCCTTTTGATAATACTTGAGGATTTGTTTGCCTAGAAACATATCTCCAACCTGAGATGACAGATAGGACACCAGCTAAGGACCATCCAATAGTACTGTGATAATTCAATACATCCCTAGAAACACCGTATGGATTACTTAAACCAGCCTCAATTTGTCCAAATACTATTGCAATAAAAATAGCAATAGTAGCAACAATTAGATTCAAAAAACTTACTTCAAATAGGTTTGGTTTCTTAAAAATTATTCCTACAAAGTCAAATACAACTGCTCCTAAGGCCATTGCAATTACAAAATGAACAACAATAGGATGAATTACATCAATCCAGGGTAGGTTCTTTTCATTTAATGGTGGAAGTAAACTTGATATTGTTGGATATAATCTTGTAAAGATAGAAACCATATCCCTTCACAATGGTTAGGTCTTAATTAAAAGCAAATATTTTCAATTTAGAAAATATTTTGTTTTATATCTAAAACTTATATATAAATCTTTAGTAAAGCAATAAATTATTGTTAAATTTGAAAAGTTTTTATAAAAGGGAAAAAAAAAGTAAAATTTCTTGGTGTGTTTTAATTAAAAATAATATATATGTATAAATTTATTTAATTAAAAGTTTAAATTGTTTCTTTCTCTCGTTTATAAATTGCTTCTTCTTGGAAAAATAACTGCTATAAATAATACATAATTTATTGGATAAAATGGATAATAATTATTTTGATATAGTTTTTTCTATTATTGGATTAACTATATATTTTATTGGAATTAGGAAGTTATTATTTAATCAAATTAAAAGTATTTAGTCCAAGATATTTTATTAAAAAATATAATTAATACTCATAAATTAATTTTTGACAGATATTTGTATAAAGTCTTCTTGAAAAAATAATATCAATTGTTTTATCTTAAATAATAATTTAGATATTGGTTGATGTTTTCATCTAATAAAACAACTGAACTTGAAGGGGATCAAAACGTCCTTCAAAATGTAAATCTTGATAAATTAACTTTATGGCTAATAAGGTTAGCTTGTATCTTTTTAATTATTTTTTTTGCAGGCTTACTATTGGCAGTCCCAATACTAATATCCTTACTAAAATCACAATACGTTAATTTCTCTATAGGTTTAAAGGATTTAATTAAGTCCTTTCTGGAAGTGTATATTGATTAGTTGATTTTTTAATATAACTTTTCGAGCAAATTTAATTCATTTTAAATTGAAGAATTTTTGAAAACATAAAAGCTTTTGTATTTTATTTATATTGAAATCATTTGATTATTCTAATTCTAATTATTTAGATTTATTACTCCCCATAAATCATTATCTCTTAGATCAGATGGCAATGGGACGGGTTTTTTTAGACTTCCAAGTTTACCGCTCTCTTTTTTTCTTAATCTTTCTATTTTGAATCTCTCATTACGTTCTCTAGATCTATTTCTCATAGTCTGTATATTACCTTTTAGAGTTTTTTCAATATTTTTAGTTGATGCAATTTGATCCTTAATTATTTCTTGAGTCCCTTTAAAGTGGATATCCATATCAATCCAATCTTCAGCATTAAGAGCATTTGTGATAACAAAAGTAGCTAAAAAATTTATAATTAATTTACGCATAAAAAAGTAAGTTTATCTCTCTAATATAAATTAGCTGCAAACCTAAAAAAAATTAGGTATGAGTTTGTCCTAAAGTTAAATAAATTCATCATTAAATGAATTAAATTAAAATACATTCTGAATAACAAGGTAATTTACAAATAAAGAAATTCATAAAAGTTTTATTATAAAAAATTCATATGGCAAAGAAGTCAATGATCGTTGAGATGAATTCATTAAAAATTCTCAGACATTAACAAGAACTAACATTTTTATAAATGATTCAGATTCCTCCAACATTTTATTTTTAAGATTTGAAAAGACTCTTACCTTATCTGAAACTAGATATTAAGTAGTTCTTAAGAACAAGATCAGTTATTTTTATAATGAATAAACTTTTAGGAATTTTGACTCTCTCTGAATGTATTAGGCACTTCAAGAGACGATATTGGAACGGAGGGGGT
>CAYSSQ010000014.1:0-34051 GCA_964433825.1 uncultured Prochlorococcus sp.
TTTTTTGTAGCTAGAAGTCTAGCTTGATGAAGCCTTTCTTGTTTTTTTAGTTTTTTTCTGATTTGTACTAGGTTATTCATGACCTTTTAAAATAAATGGAAATCCCGTTCCCTATTCCCATGTCATGCGTCCAGTATTTACTAGGATGAACGTTCATTTAATTTAGCATTTGCATGTAATACACGCGAGAGTAAATATTACTAAATTAGTAGTTTCTTTTTAATAACTAAAGAATCTCTAATTATTAATTATTTTTTTATTATGAAATTGGTTATTAAATAATAATAATAAATGTTTGATATGATTTAATTATTCAAATTTCTAAAAATGAGAATATTAAGAATATTAAGATTTATTGAACAGTTAAAAGAAATAAAATTTTATGAAAATAATTATAAATTTCTTTTGATTTTGTTTAATTCAATAAAGTAAATACTTTAATGTCATTAAAGAAGAAAATGAACCCTAATTTTAAAAATATAGAATCAAATAAAATAAAAACTTTTAAAGAATTCTCAGATAATGTTGATTATTCATTAATGGATTTCCTTAAACCTGATCCAGAAGCCAATATTGGTGGGAATAATCATCTTCCTAGAGAGGTTTTCTCTGGACATTATGTTCCAGTCAAGCCTACTCCTATTGGTTTACCAAAATATGTTTCACACAGTAAAGACTTCTTTAATGAATTGGGTTTAAGTAATGATCTTATAAATGATAAGTGCTTTGTGAGATTATTCTCTGGAGATATTTCAGTAATTCATAAACCGATGAGGCCTTTTGGCTGGGCGACAGGTTATGCATTATCAATTTATGGAACAGAATATATACAACAATGCCCTTTCGGGACTGGGAATGGATATGGGGACGGTAGAGCAATATCTATATATGAAGGATTATTTAAGGGGAAAAGATGGGAGATGCAATTAAAAGGCGGAGGACCAACTCCTTATTGTAGGGGTGCAGATGGTAGGGCTGTATTACGATCAAGTGTTAGAGAATTCCTTGCCCAAGAATATATGAATGCTCTTGGGGTGGCGACTACAAGATCTTTAACTTTATTTGTCTCTCAATGCGAAACTGTCAATAGACCTTGGTATACAAAAAATACAAGATTTATTGATCCTGATATTATTGTGAAATCTCCAATTGCTATTACTACAAGAGTCGCTCATTCTTTTTTAAGAGTTGGTCAACTTGAATTATTCGCTCGCCGAGTGCGAAATAATAAAAATAAAAATTCTATAGCTGAGTTGGAATTAATAGTTAAATACCTTATTAAAATAAATTATTCTGAAGAAATAAATATTAATAATAAAATTGAATCTCAGGTAATTCAATTAGCAGAGCTATACCGCGAAAAAATTATATCCCTAGTAGTTAATTGGATGAGAGTAGGTTATTGCCAGGGTAATTTTAATAGCGATAATTGTTCATTAGTTGGAATAACTCTAGATTATGGCCCTTTTGGTTTTTGTGAAATGTTTGATCCCGAGTTTCAACCCTGGACAGGAGGAGGGAAACATTTCTCTTTTTTTAATCAACCTATTGCAGCTGAGGTGAATTATCAGATGTTCCTTTATAGTCTTACTCCTTTATTAAATAATAATAATGAGGCCATAGAAAAACTAAATCAGATTAAAGATGATTTCCCAAAGATGATGAAATCTAAATTAAACCAAATGTGGGCAAATAAGATAGGACTCGAAAAATATGATGAAACCCTTGTCACAGAGCTTTTTTCTCTAATGGCCTTATCTAGAGTTGATTACACAAGGTTTTTTCGAAAGCTTTCAACTTTTCCTAAAAATATTTCGCTTCTAAAAGATTGTTTTTATTCACCTTGTTCTGAACAAGTCAAAAACTACTGGAACAAATGGCTTGCTAAATGGTTTAAGCAAATTAAGAAATTTAAAAAATTAGAGCATATTTCTTCTGAAATGAATTTAATAAACCCGAAGTATACTTGGCGAGAATGGTTAATAGTGGATGCATATGAAAGGGCAGAACATGGGGACTATAGTTTGTTAAATGAACTGCAAATCGTTTTAAGTAAACCTTATGATGAACAAACTGAAGAAATTGAGAAAAAATATGATCTTTTGAAACCTGCACAATTTTTTAATTATGGAGGAATTTCACATTATAGTTGTTCTTCTTGATTAGATATAGTTTAAATTTTAAACATAATACTTAAATCATATTAAAAACATAAAGCTGTTTAAATAAAATTGATTAATTAAATAATGTTGGCATGTATAAATATTTATGAATAATATTATATATAATTATTCTTCAAATATTTAAGTAAAACTCTACTATTAAAAAAAGGATGGAGAATAACTTACTTTTTAGAAAAGATAAATAAAAATAATAATAGCTGAAACAATAAGGGGAACTAATAGTCCTATTAGTAGAAAATTAAAGGACTTTTCTTCTTCCATAATTTTTAATGATCACATATGGTTAGTAAATAATATTTTAAGATAAATACCAGTACAAAAAATACTTTTTTTAGTTAATTATTTTTAGTCCTTTATCTTTGTCAGAAAAGAAATTTATTTCGAAAATTATTAATAAATAATATTGTTAAGATTTTTTTGGGTAACTATTTTTAATTAAAAATTATTTTAATTTATAAGATTTTCTCTTATACAAGTATTAAGTTCTTCTAAGGCATACTTTTGAAAGCCTAACTCTAATAATTTTTTATATTTACTATTTTCATATTTGCAATCTTGTTCTAACTTTATAATTAAATTTTTATTATTTAGCTCTATTTCTTTTTTAGTCCTTTCGTTATCAATGAAATTTATTAAATGTGGAATAACAGGGATCAATGTCCCAAGCACTAGTGAAAAAAATAATATCAGGACTTTTTTTCTGGAGTTAATTTCTAATTTAATGATTGTGATCAAATTTTTCATCTTGCGTTTATAAAAAATACATTTATTAATCTAAAATAATATATTGATTCTACTATTAACCAATTTGATGCTATAAAAATTATCTAGAGGCTTAAAATAAAATTTATCATGAGCTTATTTAAAAATCTTTTTGGAAGTCAATTCAAAGAAGGAAATTCTAATTTTGATGAAGAAGCTAATGATAATTGGGCTGATTCAATAACGACTGGGTGGGAATATACTTGTAACTTATTTTTAATTACTCCAAAAATTTGTTTAGAAAATGATGGATTAATAAGTGAGGGAATAAGCAAACCAGAGTTATTTGGAGAGCCTAACAAATTTAGCAAAGATGGAGAACCAACTGGTATTTATGGTTCTTGGACAAGGAGAATGGGCTTTGAGGAAGAATTTGATCAATATGAAAATATATCAGAGAATAATATTTATGCGAGATCCTCTGATATTGGCAAAATACCCTTTAAATCTAAATTAGAAAAGGACTTCAAGAAATTTTTAATCGACTTTAGAACCATTGTGGAATCTTATATAGATATTGAAGAAAAGATTTCAAAAATACATAATGAACTTTCAATTAATTCTGAAATCTATTCAGATATTTATAAAAAACTAGTAATTGAGAAAAATTTTCCAGACAGCTTTTTTAAACATGAACTATTGTTATTAAATGGAGTTGATTCTAAATTAGCTTCAGTTTTATGGGATTCTGGTTATCTTTGTCCTCAGTATGTATTAAATGCACCTGATGAGGAGTTGTTATTAATAAAGGGAATAAACGAAAAATTTATTAGAAAGTTAAGACTATAAAAACATATTATCAATTCTTAAATTTATAAAATTTTAAAATAATAATTTAATTTATTTTTTTGTTAAATGTCTTTAGTAGTAATCTATATTATCTTAAAAATTTCAATCAAAAGATTTATAGTTTTTTATAAGGAATCTTGATTCTCTTCTTCTTTCAGCTGTTGTACAAGTATTTTATAATCTTCTACAATATTCTCAAGAAACTGAATTATATATTGATTTCCACATTTAGTTTCAAGATCTACCTCATCACAAATAGCCATAATGTCTTCATAGGCAGGGTTTAAAATTCTTTCTAATTGATCTTCTGTCGGCTCGAATTTCATTAAAAATAACACTCTATATACTATTCAATCATATAACTAAAACTATTTCTAAATAGATACAAAGCAAACTTTCATCCATTACATTTGACACTAATGTTTAATCTAATCCACAATCTTATAAAATTTGTTTGCAATAGATCTAAAATATAGACATTACTAATTAAAAAAATTTTATGCGTCGAATATTTTCAGGAATAATTTGTTTACCTTTTTTTCTATCTAGTTGTGCAACATTAGAACAGAATAATTTGTCTCGTCTTGATCTAATAAAAAAAAGGGATGAATTGAGATGCGGAGTAAGCGGTAAGATCCCAGGTTTTAGTTTTATTAATAGCAGAGGAAGCTATGAAGGATTAGATGTCGATATTTGTAAAGCTTTTGCAGCCGCAATACTTGGCGATTCTAGTAAGGTAGAGTATAGGCCTTTAACCGCGGCTGAAAGATTCACAGCTATTAAGACTGGAGAAATCGATCTTTTATCAAGAAATACAACTTTTACATTAAGTAGAGATTCTTTAGGAGGAAATGGACTTTCTTTTTCTCCGGTTGTTTTTCATGATGGACAAGGATTAATGGTTAAGAAAGGTTCAAAAATTAATAAAATTGAAGATCTATCAGATAAATCAATATGTGTGGGATCAGGAACTACCACTGAGCAAAATATAAATGATGTATTTGAAAGCTCATTAATCCCATATACGCCAATAAAATATCAAGATCTAAATCAGGTAATTGCTGGATATTTGCAGGGTCGTTGTGCCGCTATGACATCAGATCGTTCTCAATTGGCAGCAGCTAGATCAGGTTTTAAGAATCCTAAAGAACATATTATTATGGATGTTGTTTTAAGTAAGGAGCCACTTGCTGCAGCATCTGAGGGATCAGATCAAAAACTTTCTGATGCAATGAGATGGGTTATTTTTGCTCTAATTACAGCGGAAGAACAAGGAATAACCAGATCAAATATTGAAGAAAAATTAAAGCTTGCAATCAATAACCCTAAACTTAAACCATTGAGAAGATTTTTAGGGGTTGATGGTGGTTTGGGAGAAAAGATTGGTCTATCAAATGATTATGTAATTAAGGTTATTAAATCCACTGGAAATTATGGAGAAATTTATCAAAGACATTTAGGAAAAAATAGTAATGTACCCATACCAAGAGGAATCAATAAACTTTATAAAAATGGAGGTTTACATATCTCGCCTCCATTTAATTAATTTATGTTGATTTATTAGCATGAAAAAAACGAGATTAATATTTATACAATTATTTTTCTTATTAATTTTTACTATTTTTGTCACAATATTAATTAATAATTTAGTAGTAAATCTTTCAAGAATAGGCCTTGGTTTTAATTTTAATTGGTTATTTAAGCCTGCTGGATTTGCTTTGGCTGAACATCCTTTGCCTTATAGTGCTTCAGATAGTTATGCTTGGGCCTTATTTATTGGGTGGCTTAATAGCCTAAAAGTAATCTTTTCATCTCTTATCTTGGCTACTATTATTGGAACAATTATTGCTTTCTTTAGAGCAAGTAATAATTTATTAATAAAATTTATTGCATCTTCATATATAACATTAATTAGACAAACACCTCTTCTGCTTCAATTGATGTTTTGGTATTTTATTGGATTTCTTGGTTTGAAATCTGAACCCTTATTTAAATTTCAAAAATTTTTTAATATATCAAATGAAGGAATAAATATTGCTTCAATAAATATTTCCTCAGAATTTGCAGCCTTATTATTTGGGTTAAGTGTTTTTACAAGTGCTTATATTGCAGAAGTAATTCGTGGCGGAATTTTTGCTGTTTCTGAAGGACAATGGGAAGCTTTCAGAAGTTTAGGCATCTCGGAAAGAAAGGGTTTAATAAAGATAATAATTCCACAGGCTTTGCCTGCAATTATTCCTGGACTAACAAGCCAGTATCTTAATTTAGCTAAAAATAGTACTCTGGCGATTGCAGTTGGCTATTCTGATATTTATGCAATTAATGATACTGTTATAAACCAAACAGGTAGAGCAATTGAGTGTTTCTTAATCCTTTTAGTAAGTTTTTTATTATTAAATTTATTGATAAGTAGTAGCATGGAAATTATAAATAAGTTGGTTATAAATTCAATAAATAAATAATAATTGATGAATATTTCTACTTACAAATCAATATTAAGAAATTGGAAAAAAATGAAAAATATCATTTTCTATAATTTGTTTAATATATTTATGAGCTTGATAATAATCTTACTAATTTTATCTTTTTTCTTTTTTACTCTTAAGTGGATAATTTTTGATTCTAGTTGGAAAGTTATAACTTCAAATCTACCATTATTTGCATATGGTAGTTTTCCAGCCAGCGAGAGGTGGAGGCCTACTATTTGGATTATTTACTTATTATTGCTATCTGTAATAACTCTTATTGGACCAGAGTGGAAATTTTTGAAAAAGAATTTATTTATTGGTTGGCTAACAACATTACCTTTAGGTTTCTATCTGCTATATGGAGGTTTTGGTCTTTCTCCAGTTATGAGTAGGAATTGGGGAGGTTTGACTTTGACTATTTTTTTAACTCTTTCTAGTGCATTTCTTGCATTACCATTAGGAATATTTTTAGCATTATGTAGGCAAAGCTCATTTCTATTAATAAAGAAAATAAGTTCCATGTATATTGATTTTATGAGAGCAATTCCTTTAATAGCTGTACTTTTTTTTGGACAACTTCTTATTCCTTTATTCCTCCCTACTGGTTTAGAAATTGATAGAGTTTGGAGAGCTATTTTAGCTTTTACGCTTTTTGTTTCTGCTTATGTAGCTGAAGATATAAGAGGAGGATTGCAGTCAATTCCTAAGACTCAGATTGAATCAGCAAATAGTCTAGGGCTAAATAAATATCAAATAAAGAGGTTGATTTTGATCCCTCAATCTATAAGAATTGCATTACCCGCATTAACTAATCAATCTATAGGACTTTTTCAAAATACCTCTTTAATGGCTATTCTTGGTTTAGTTGAGTTATTAGGAGTAGGAAGGAGTGTTCTTGCAAATCCAGAATTTATCGGACAATATATAGAAGTTTATGTGTGGCTGGCATCTGTTTATTGGATTTTCTGTACAACTTTTGCGATTATTGGAAGACATCTTGAATACAAAATGATCATACACAAATGAAATTTTTTATTAACTAATGAATAAAGCCATAGTTGCAAAAAATATATTTAAGTCATACTCAAAAGGTATGGTCGCTCTAAATGATATCTCTCTGGAAGTACATCAAGGACAAGTTCTTGTTGTTATGGGTCCCTCTGGTTCAGGGAAGAGTACTCTTATACGTACTTTTAATGGTCTTGAGAAATTGGATGGTGGGACATTGGATGTATTGGGCATTAAGTTAGATTCTGGATATGATCAACGGAAAATTCAAAATATTAGAAAAAGGGTTGGTATGGTCTTTCAACAATTTAATTTATTTCCTCACTTATCAATTCTTGAGAATATAACCCTTGCGCCAATACACGTTCAAAAAAGATCTCCAAAAGAGGCGGAAGATTATGGAATGTATTTATTAAATCAAATGGGTATTGAATCACAAGTGAGAAAATATCCTAGCCAGCTTAGTGGAGGAGAACAACAAAGGGTTGCGATAGCTCGGGCTTTAGCTTTAAAGCCTGAACTGCTTTTATTTGATGAACCAACAAGTGCTTTAGATCCCGAGAGAATAAACGAAGTTCTAGATGAGATGAGAAGACTTGCTGATCAAGGGATGACTATGGTTATAGTTACTCACGAAATTGGTTTTGCTAAAGAAGTAGGTGATCAAGTTCTCTTTATTGATCAAGGAAAAGTAATAGAATTAACATCTGCCAAGAAATTTTTTAGTAATGCAAAGAAAGAGAGAAGTAGAAAATTTTTAAATCAATTAATTAATTAATATAAGTAAAAATATTATTACTTACTTAAAGGTATTTTTCTGATCTTCTTAGAGCCTTTATGGCAGCTTTAAAATCACCTTTATTATATTTCTCTTCGCTTTTTTGTACTAATAATTTAATAATTGCTGCTTTCTTAGAGTTATTAATTCTTGATTTGTGATCATAAATTAAATCAAACTTAGAATCATATAATAAGGATAATTCCTTTTTATATTTTTCAAATAGTTCCACATCCAAAGACTCTTCATCCAGTAAAGTTTTTACTTTTCTCTTATCTTCAATAGCACCTTTGTAATCTCCCTGTCTATATTTTTTTTCACTAGCTTTAGACAATTTAATTACTTTATCTAAGATTAAATTTTTATTTTTTTCCATTACCTTTCTTTTCCTAAATAAACAAGCAATAAAAAACTTAAAAAACTAACCCCTGCTATTAAATACCAACCTGAAGATGATGTACTTTCCATTTTTACCTGTGTTGTAATTCTGAAATTAGAAAAAAAAGTTTAAATTTATTGAAATTTAATATTCAATAAATAGTTTTGGAGAAAAATTTATGTAGATATCAAAAATATTAATTTTGATAAGAATTTCATCCTAATCGAAATTGTTCTTGATAATTAATTTAAAGTTTTTGCATTAAAAGTTAGATCATTATTTTATCTAGATACTACTATAAAAAATAAAGTTAAGTTGAATGCAAGAAAATGTTAGATTTTTTTATTTTTCATTGTATAAATTAATACTAATAAAAAATAATAAAAAATCTTTTAATAATTTATTAATCTGTTATCAAAAGAATCTTTTTAAATGAAATTTATTAATCAGAAACTATATAAGAATTTATATGCATTATTATTTTCATTGATATTACTTTTCTATTCTTGTTCCGTAAAAGCAAATGATAATTTGTTATTTAATTCCGAAATGATAATAGAAAGAAAACTTGCTAATAAATATTGTCAATCAATTGATAAAAATCTTTTTGAAGGTTTGGATAATGAATTAATTTTGAAATATGAATATTTTTTCTCTTCCTTTTCCAAAGATTCAATAGAAAATGGAAATATTGATAATTTTATTAAGGAGGTTGATTCTCTTTGCTCCTATAAATTAACAAATGAGGACATAAAAGAATTTAATGAATATTTTCAAAAATTTTTCTTTAAGTAATAAATTTTAGTAAATTCATATTATTAAATTACTCAGATTAAGTATTTTTTAATTTTATTGTAGATTCTTCATTTATTTAGATTAATTTTTATACCACGTCAAGCAAAATATTGTCTTAATTTAACGATTTAAATATGGATTTAAAAATACTATTGTTTCTAAATTTTTTATTTAGATAATATAGTTAATGAATATTTATTTATTTAGTTTCTCATCATAAAATTTTTTGAATAATATTAATTTTTCGGGACTGAAAGGAAAAGCTCTTGATATAGATTCAAGTGATATTCCAACAATGAATGAAATAAAAAAATTGATTCCAAGGCATTGCTTTAGAAGGAAGACCAAAGTTTCTCTGCGATATCTTTTTCAATCAATTCTTATTCAAGCGGTTGTTATTTATATAGGGTTATTAATTCCTTTTAATAAAGAAATGATACCTATCTGGATTGTATATTCACTTCTCTCTGGGACCACAGCGATGGGTTTTTGGGTTTTAGCGCATGAATGTGGTCATGGAGCTTTCTCAGATAATAAATTTCTTCAGACAGCTACAGGCTATATTTTGCACTCGATATTACTTGTACCATATTTTTCGTGGCAACGTTCTCATTCTATTCATCATCGATTTACTAATCATATAACTAATGGAGAGACACATGTTCCTATAGTTGTAAATGGGGATGGGATTAGTGAAAAGAAAGGAGGAAGAGAGGAGTTAATTATGTCTTCTTCTCTTGGGAAAATAAAATATGGGATTCTTCAATTAGTACTTCATTTAGGTCTTGGATGGCCTGCATACTTACTAAGTGGAAGTACTGGTGGAATTAAATATGGTATTTCTAATCATTTTTGGCCTGAAAAACCATTTTCTAAAAAACTTTGGTCATCGGGCTGGGCAAAGAAGGTTTGGCTCTCTGATATAGGGACAGCATTTGTAATTCTTTTAATCTTCAAATTTATTATTAAATATGGATTTATTCCTGTACTCGCTCTATATATTGCCCCATTACTTGTAGTTAACTGCTGGTTAGTCATTTATACATGGTTGCATCATACAGATACAGATGTGCCTCACTTATCTAATTCTGAATTTACTTTTATAAGAGGTGCTTTCTTAACAATTGATAGACCTTACGGAAAAGTAATTGATTTTTTACACCATAATATTGGTTCAAGTCATGTTGCACATCATTTATTTCCCACAATTCCACATTATTATGCCAAGGAAGCAACTAAAGTTATTAAAAAAGCTTTCTCAAAAATTTATCTTTATAGCCCACAACCCATCCCTTTAGCGCTTTGGAATGTTGCATGTAATTGTATTGCGGTGAAGTCAAATGATGATGATGGTAAGTATATTTGGCAGAATTCATACAAAAATAAACAAAGGAAAATTAAATTTAGGAATAGTAAATATTCCTGATTATATGTAAATCATTTTTTTATTAATTAGTTTTCTTTTACTAGTAAAATCCAGTGTTTTTATTTAAATTTGATTTAAATAATTTATTAATTTATTTATTTAATTTATTTTTCTTTTCTAAAAAAATTTAGTAGTTTTTGATAAAGTGTTAATTCTTTTTTTTCTATATTAGCTTTTTTATTAGCTTCACTTTTTTTGTACCAACTACCATATTGTGATTTTTTATAATCTTGACTACTTTTTTCAAGATTTTTATCTTCGGTCATAATTTAGCGAGTAACTCTTTCATAATAATAGTTACTAGTAATTAAATTGTATGTATTAAATTATGAATTTTTTAATTAAATATGTTTTTGATTACATTAAATTATAATTTTTTGATTGATTACATTTGTTTATAGGTTAGTAATTTGATTAATCAATAGTTATTATAGAAATGTGAGAATCTTTATTTAATTGGCATAAAAATTTTTATGAAAAGCTATAAAAATATAGGATTAATTTACATAAGTTTAACCCTTTTATTATTTTTTATTAATAAACCCATTTTTAGTCATGGTTCCAATGGAGATTGTTCAGAAGAATGCAGTTCTTATTACTGTCCTGATATAGACAAAGAATCTGATAATAAGATTAACTCCAAAGAGTAAATTAGTAATTGAAAGACATTATTTGAACTTTAATTATTTGAACCAACCCTTTTTCTTTATCTTAACCTCAGGAACAGACTGAGTGTTTGGTTTTTCATCAGTTCTTCCTTTCCAAATCATTAAAGGAACAATACCCCATAAACCTAAAAAAAGAATCCAAAAAACTACAACATTCATTTTGATTTAAGTAAAATAACATACTAATATTTTTCAATATCAATTTGTGAATTTCTTTTATAAGTTAATCAATAATTGTATAATTGAAAGCCCCAATCTAAACATTTAAGTATTTAGATGACTAATTAATAGCCACAATAAAGGTCAAATTAATGTTCACATTTAGAAAAAATATTTAGTTATTTATCTGTATATTTTGTTCTTCAGCGATTTCTTCTTTATTATCCTCTTTAATCTCTTCTGGCCAAGCTACATCAAATCTGGCAATCTCTTCTGTAGAAAAAATTTCTGCTGGATTGACTTTGCAAATTTTTTTTCTTTTAACAAAAACATGATCAACTCTTTTTTCTGGATCAGGAGTTATTGTTCTTTCTAATTCTATGACATCAGTGAATTTATTTGATTCAAGTTCATTTATTGGAATAATCTTATTGATTTTTTCTGTTTTAGGCATAGATTTAATGTAAACCGATATTATTAGAATAAAGAATACATTACATTAACGTGGTCAACATCTTTAATTATTACCCAAATTAAAATCTTTTTTTGACTATCTCATTTACTTTTATAAACCAAAACTTTCTATATTTTGAGCAATACTTCTAAGGAACTCAACAATTTCAGATTCCTCGCAACCTGTATCCTCCTTTAGAGCAATAACTTCATCTCTTATTGCAACGTTTGTAGACCACCAAATTCCTGTACTATTTGTATCATCAAAATCAAATTTTTTCATAAGAAATTTAATAAAAGAAAATTATAGTAAGGTTTATACTTATTAATTTATATAAAAAATACTTTCTATGTGTCTTACTTTATACGCATAGAAAGTAATAAAGATTATTGGAGTATGTTAATTAATTTGATTTGTCAATGGCGATTAATAAACCACCTGCTAAAGAGAGATTCCTAGCAACAGCTAAATATTGAAAAGGTACTAAATGAAAGACTATTGTTGTAGGAATTAAGAAAATTAATAATAGTGAACAAGCCAACTTTATTTTTTTAGTAAAAATAAGAAGAATACATCCTGTGATAAGTAATATTATTGCTGCTAATAACAGAAGTGAAGAAATTGGCTCAGGAAATCCTCTACTAGTAATATATTGTGCTTGTGCACTGAAGTTTGTAATTTTTCCAGGAATTGCATTTATGAAGATTGCACTTAGGAGCAATCTTCCTAAAAAATTCAAAGAATAAAATTGCTTGAGGTCCATGTGGAATTTATTAGTTATTCCATAAATAACTAAAAGTACTGTTATTTTCAAGCTTATTATGAATTTAGGTTTATGTTTATTTGAATTATTTCTTAATTAGATATCAGAAATCTTAGTTAATAACGTTTCGAAAGGTTATTTAATAGCTTTCAAATGTAAACTTTTGACCTCCTACACTGGCCTCATACATTAAACCTCCTTTGGAGAATGTCATTACAGCTACTCCATTTTTAAAATCTGCAGAAGCATTTGCTCCTTCAGTTATAAGAGCTGCACTTACAGAAGCTCCAAACTCAAAATTTCCATTTATAAACTTCTCAAGATCTCTTTTATTCTGAAAGAAGATTATCTGACTAAACGCTTGTGCACCTAGTTGATAACCAAAAGTTAATTGAGTTACAGTACTAGAGCCGATAACTTTCCCATTTTCAAAAACTTCGCCATTTCCTCTAGCACCACCAAAACCGAAACCTACCTTACCAATATTTGGAAAAACTGCGAATCCACTGGCTTCTCTAAAATAAGGTTTTAAACGACGAATCTTCTTGAATTTATTTAAAGTATCTATTGTTTTAAAATTTGCTTTAATTCCATCATCATTATTTCTCTCAAAAGGTTTCCATCCAGAAATTAAATTATTATTTGCTTTAAATACATTTTGACTTGAATGAGATTGAAAATTATTAGAAGGAAATGCATGTACCGAAAATCCAATAATTAATGGGAATATTAAGAATGATCTTTTCATTTTAAGTTAATGCTTTGACTTTATTGTGCAACATTTTAAATATTTTGGCATTTTAATAATTATCAAACTATAAACTGATTTAAACTAATAATAAATCCTGAGAATTATTATTTCAAAGAAATAAATCAGGAAATTTTATAATAAAAAAATTATTAGTTGAAAAAAATTAAAGAATATTTCTAGAAATAAAAGAAATTTATAATTAACATCATTAAGTGATTTTTATTTTTGGAAGGGAATATAAATTCAATATGTTTTATTAAATCTTGTCAATTTTGTTTTTATTAACCTTTTCATGAAGTTGAATTAATTATTGAGGTTTGTAAAGGGAAACTACTTAATAAAAAATTTAATAATTTATCTTTAAACTATAATTTTTTTTTTGGTAAATAATATCAATTTTTCAAAATAAATTATAGTTAAAGACCTTTTTGTATACTTATATTCTTTATTTATATGCTAATTCTGCTTGATAAATTTATATAAATCTCATTATTATTGGTATTAGTAATATATCTAAATTTAATTTTGTCTACAGAACACATAAAAAATTTTTTACAAGAGCTTCTAAAGAAAGAAGATCTTTATCAAAAAGTTTCACAAGTTGCTACCGCAAATGAGATAGCATCGATTGCTAATGACTTTGGATATGTTTTTACAGGAGAGGAATTAAAAAATATTTCCAGTAACTTAATTCATGGAATAAAGATAAAAAAACAGGATACTACTCCTTCCTATAATTTTGGAGAAGGAGGTAATTAATAAATAACTAAAACTAATAATTTAATTTTCAAATTTCCTTTGAGTATATAAAGCTAATCAGATCAAATAAAATCATTAAAATTTAAATTTAATTAGAATAATTGAAGTCTTTTTTCAGGTATCTTTATTAATAACAAAATAATAATTAATATTTCGCACAAATTCAAAATATAAGTTAAATTTTTAATAAGTCGACTTCAAATTATGTTAAAAAAAGAAGAAAAAAATTCAGTAGTAAGGGGACTTTTCCTTATTAGTGGTTGGGGATTAGGATTAGATAGATTTTACGAAGGTGATAAAAAAGGAGGATTTCTTTCAATTATTGGCTGGAGCGTTATATTTTTTAGTTTTCTTTATTTAAAGTGTTCAGGCATTGAATATGTGGATGGAGTTAAGAACTATCAAGATTATTCACCTAATCCATTAATTGTCATTCCTTTGCTTGCAGGAGCTTATGGTGGATTTAGAATTATAAAAAAAGCTTTTAGATTAGCTAAACAATTTGAAAATTAGATATTATTGTAAATTAATAAAATTCATTTTTTAAAAATTTTATTTGTTTAATTTTTATTCATTTCAATATGATACTTATTTTATAATTTATAACCTAATAATATTTAAATTAAGCAAATAAATTTTTATTATGAATTTACAAAATTGATAAAATAATTTTATGGAAATTAATAAAAAAAAAGTTTTAATAACTGGAGCTTCAGGCTATATAGCTAGGCAATGTATTTCAGATCTATTGAAATCTGGTTATCAAGTTAAAGGTTCTCTTAGAGATCTTTCAAAGTCGAATGAGGTTAGGGAATCACTTGATTGTTTAAATAATAAAGATCTTGATTTTTGTAAATTAGATTTATTGAAGGATGAAGGTTGGTTAGAAGCTACATCTGATTGTGACTTTCTTATTCATGTGGCATCTCCATTTATAATTGAGGAACCTAAAGACGAAAGAGTACTTATTCAGCCAGCCCTTGAAGGGACTTTAAGAGCTTTGAATGCTGCAAATAAAAGTGGTATTAAAAAGGTAGTTTTAACCTCATCTATGGCTTCAGTAGCGTATGGTCATAAAAAAGATATTTGTGATGAGAATGATTGGACAGATTTATCAAAGGATATTGGAGCGTATATCAAGAGTAAAACCATCGCTGAAAAAGCAGCATGGGATTACCTTTATGAGAATAGTAATAAATCTTTTACTATGACAACAATTCATCCTGGAATGGTTTTTGGTCCTTTACTTAGTAAAAAAACATACGGAGCGTCAGCTAGCCTAATTTTAAACCTGATAAAAGGGAAATATCCTGCATTGCCTAATGTTTATTTCACTGTCGTGGATGTAAGAGATGTGGCAAGATTACATATAGAAGCATTAGAAAATAGTAAAAGTAACAATAAGAGAATTATTGCTACCTCACAAAAAGGTATCTCTTTGCTTGAGATATCCAATATTCTTAGGGATCTTGGATTTGAAAAGGTTCCAAATAATTTGATACCTAATCAAGTTATAAATTCATTAGCACCCTTTAACAAAGAAATGCGAAGTACTGCTTCTATGATAAAAAGAGGATCTTATGATACTGATCTATCATTAACTAAATCAATTTTTAATTGGAAGCAAACGCCTTTAAAGGTTACTTTGGCTGATATGACTAAATCTCTTGAAATGATAAATATTTAGTGTCTAAAAAACAAACAACACCAATTTCTAAATTATTGTTTTAAGATGGCAAAACTTAATCTATTTCCTCATATAGAACCCAACATAAAAGGTTTTTTAAAAGTAAGTAAAATTCATACAATCTACTGGGAGAGGTCAGGTAATCCTAATGGTGAGAAAGTACTTGTTTTGCATGGAGGACCAGGAGCAGGAAGCCAATCAAGATATAGAAGATATTTTGATCCTCAAAGATTTGATATTATTCAGTTTGATCAAAGAGGTTGTGGAAGGTCAAAACCTTTTTCAGAATTACAAGAAAATACGACCTCTGATTTAATAGATGATATTGAGAAGTTAAGAAATAAATTAAGTATTAAAAAATGGCATTTATTTGGTGGATCGTGGGGATCTACATTATCTTTGATCTATTCAATCATGCACCCTTCACGAGTAATAAGCCTCACTTTAAGAGGCATATTTTTATGCAGAAACTTTGAATTGTTATGGTTCTATCAACACGGAGCAAGTGAGATTTTCCCTGATGAATATGAGAAATATGTCTCAGTGATCCCAATAAATGAAAGAGATGATTTAATTAACTCTTTTTATAAATATTTAACATGCTCTAATGCAAAACTTAGATCAGAGGCGGCCTTAGCATGGACCAATTGGGAACTCTCAACAAGTCACTTAGTAAAAAGAGAAATAGTACTAGGTAAAAATATAGAAAATCCATTTGCTGATGCTTTCGCTAGGATTGAGTGTCATTATTTTTTGAACAAAATATTTCTAGATGAAAATTTTATTTTAAATAATATTAAAGTTATAGAAAATATTCCAACAACTATTATTCAGGGAAGGTATGACGTAGTGTGCCCCGTTAGAAGTGCATGGGATCTGAATAAAAAATTAAAAAATTCTAAACTAATTTTAGTTGATAAAGCTGGGCACTCAATGAGCGAATCTGGGATTACAGAAAATTTACTTAAAGCTACAAGAAATCTTTTAATTAATTAAAGTTTCACAGAAATAAAAAATTTAAATTAATAATGATAATATTAATTATGGAAAAAAACATAAAATTAAAAAAAATTATATTAATCTCTTTTAGTAATTTTAATATCAAATATTAATTATTTAATTTCCTTAGAATATTATTTTTTAGCCTTGTTAAGGCTTATAGTTTATTCCTCTTTTAAGCTTTAACGCAAATTTATAAAACTTAGTTATGTCAAGATTTACTTTTTGAATTTTTAGTAAAATATTCAATTAGCTAAATTACTTTAATTAAATATTTTGCTAATCAAGCCCCTCAAACATTTATAAGTAAATAAGTAATCTATTTTTAATTAAAAAGATTATTTATTTTATCCCTAAAAATCTTTCACAATAATAATTTGAAAGTGTTCTATCATCGTAATCTTTTATAGATTTTAACTTCAAATTTTTAAGAGCTTTTTTACCTGTAATTTGATAGCTAGAATTTAATTTTCCGCAGGTATCTCTAACTTTAAATTCATTTGCAGTAGGTATTCTTATATAATAAGCAAATAATCCCAAAAATATTCCTAACGTGATGAAACGTCTATGGTTTCTCCACCATTCATAATTGTTTAAATTAAATAATCCTTTACTCATATTTCTAAGCTACTGATTTTTCCTCAATTTTAGATTTTAATTTAGCAGCTTTTTTTAATAGGCTCACAACTTCTTTCCTACCATTAGCTTTTGATGCTTTATGGAGTAATTCTACATAACTTTTAGTGATTTTTTTCATCAACTAATTTATTTAAATTCAAATTAAAAATTACATAAATTATTATATATGTCAAGCCATTATTTTACATTTAATTTATCTATTAAAAATTTATCTTAATAGTAAATTATTAGTTAATTTTTTAATTAAATTAAACTTAAATTAATTAATTAACAGATTAAAAAGTATATCTCAGAGAAGTATTAAAAAGAATTCTTCAAAAACAATAATATTTAATTTCTGAGTATATGATTTGCTTCTCTTAAGAGCAGCATGAACAATTCTCACCTGATTCAGGATGACTAGATGTTAATGCATCAGCAATATCTCGAAGCATATCAGCAACGTATTCAGGTGGGCAACCAAATTTATCAATATAACCTACACTTATTTTTGCCATTTCTGTATATGCAGGAAGAATCATATTATTAATTTCTTCTTGTGTAGGAGACCATTTTAATTCTTTTTGATTTTGATCTTTCAATTTTATTACCTCTTATATTACTTATAGGTTTTGATATTTTAGCTAATATCCTTTTCTTAAATTTTTATATTTATAATTTTTAAACTTTTAAAACAAAAAATATTTTATTTATTAAAATCTTTAATTAATAAAATATTCTAAGCTCTTTATTTTTACGAAATAGATAAATTATCTAATGAATTTTGTTGAATAATATTTAATATTTGATTTAAAATTTTCTTGATTTAATTATTTTTGCGTTAGTTTAATAACGTTTATGTTAACTAAATGATGAAAACCCTATCTTTATTGTTTTCGATTACGATTGCAATAGTTACATTTCTGCCTTTAAGGACCAATGCTTCACATATAGATTTAAAACCTTGTATTCAAACCTCTCATTGCGTTAGAGAAGAGTGGGTTGCTGATAAGATAAATGATCCTCTCTCCGAAATTCAAATTATTTTAGAAAATACCCCACGAATGGAAATCATAGAAATAGATGGTGATTACTTACATGCTGAAGCAACAAGCAGAATTATGAAATATGTTGATGATTTGGAAGTTAGTTTCGAAGAATCAGAAAATAAATTAATAATTAGATCTGAGTCTAGAGTTGGAGAAGGGGATTTTGGAGTAAATCAAAAAAGGGTTGATTTGTTAAAGTCAAAACTTTTTCAATCAAAAGTATAATTCTAATTTGCAATATATGATCGTAATAGATGCTTGTATTAGCTTCTAATTTTAAAGAGCCAATTAAGCCCAACATAATTACAGCTTGAGTATTTATTTTCAAATATACATTTGCTTAGACTCTCAATTTTTGGTGCAACAGATAATAT
Organism: uncultured Prochlorococcus sp.; assembly: GCA_964433825.1. Lineage (GTDB taxonomy): Bacteria > Cyanobacteriota > Cyanobacteriia > PCC-6307 > Cyanobiaceae > Prochlorococcus_A. Next base: position 18,870 of record CAYSSQ010000014.1, read on the forward strand.
GGCACAAAAACTTAATATTACACAAGTTAGGCGAATAAAAATATTAGTTCCTTTATCCATGATAATTTTTATTTATATTATTTAAATATTTTCTCATAATAAATAGTTTTTTTAATACTACACTATTTTATTGATTAATTAAATTGCATATAAAACCTACAATTCAAATAGATTATTATTAAATTGGTATATGTAAATTAATTCCTTTTATTATTTAAAGATTAAAAAATGAACAATGCAGTTGAAAATATATTAAATAGTTATGGAAACTACCCTGTGATTATAGGAGTATTTCTATTTTGTTTTTATGCGATTGTGGCTCCGCCAATTATTAAATTCTTATTCAACAAGAAAAATAAATAATGTAGTAAATATTTCTTTTAAAAGATATCTGTAAATCTGAGTATTATTTTATATATTTATCTTAAAAGTTAATTAATAATAAATTATTTTGCTTTTATTTTAGAAGGTTGACTATAGAGCCAAAATATTAAAAATATAAAAAAACCAACTAATCCCACCCCAAAAAATAAACTAAAGAATAAACCAGTTGTTAATTCTTGGTTAATAAGGCTTTCCATAAGCAATTAGATTAATGATTGTGTGTTTTACCATCATTGTTATGGCCATGGGCTATTCCCAATTCGTGCATTCTAGCATGCTCTTTTATGGTATCTCGTAATTTAGAAGAATTTGGACCAAATGTAGTGTAAATTCCATAGCCCATTGCTCCAAAGAGTAATAAACCTATACTTCCAAATGTTAAAAGAAGGGTAGGGTCCTTTGGCATTGCTTCCATAATTATATATAAATCTTTAAAGACTTTAGCAGTAATTTGATTCTTCTGGGGATTATGGTTTGATGTCTTTATTTTATATTTCTTTTACTCTTTTGATTTAATTAAAATAATTTTGTCTAGAATTTAAAATTCTCTTTTAATATGGAATTTCTCATTAAACTATAATTTCTGCAAACATATTTAATTTATTCATATAATGTTTTTTTTCTTAGATTCTTTTTGTAAAGGGAGTAATTCTTTTGGGTATATTTAATTTTAATTATCAAATCGATTATTGAATAAAAACAAAATATAAAAATTATTAGATCAGTAGAGTATTTCATTAAACATATTTATTTACTATTAAAAAAGAAATCTAGTTTAAGTCAACTAATTAATCTAAAGAATTTACTTTATGATCGATTTTTAAGCATTAATTATTTAATTTTTATTTATCTTATTTTCAATTAATTTTAATAATGGAAGTATTAAATTTACAGTCATACCTATCGTAAACCATATATATATTAAAGAAAAGACCACTTTCATCGTTGTATTAGCATCTAAATTATTAAAAATTTTAAGGTAGCTACCTATAAAAAAAAATATAATTGAAATTTCAAAAGATAATTTTATAAATCTTAAAATTAATTTTTTTCTCTTTTGCATTTCTAGGAATTTAAAGGATAAAAATATTCATATTATTCTTTGTATTTTGATTAGGAAACACCTAGACCGAAGAAGGAATTAGATATAAATAATAAACTTATTGTAATTAAAAAACAAATACCAACCCAACAAATAGAATTTAATAATAATCCATATCTATTTGAAGGAGAAACTAAGTTACTATTAATGGTATCCATTGCCATCCAAGCAAATAAAGGGGCAGTTAAAAAACTTCCTGTCATTGCGGCAAATACAAATTCTGCTACACCAATTCCATCTGATCTTGCTAGGAGGAGCAATATCATAGATACAAATATATGAATCACCATCCATGAATAAAATCTGTTTTCCTCTGTTTTTGATTCCATCCTGCCTCTATCGGTGAGAGTTAATAGTCCCTGAATTGCGGAAATGCTTCTTGGATAAGCATCTAAACAAGTTAAGGTTGTACTAAACATCGCAGCAAAAGAAGCAGGAACTATTATCCATTTCGACCATTCACCAATAGCACCTGTATATAAACGAATTAAGTTTTGAGCAAATGAAACACCGCTTCCCGTGAGCATTCCATCTCCGGTCCCATACATTGTTAAAGCGCCCAAGCTTAAAAAGAATATGGCTGTTATCACGGTAATTAAATAACCAAGATTGAAATCAAGTTCAGCCTCTTTCATACTGGGCTTATAATTTGATTCATTATTCTTGGAAAACATCCACAGAGATGGCCATGCACATAATTCAACGGGGCAAGGCATCCATCCCATAAGTGGAATTAAAAAAGCCAAGTTTGATGTTTTCCATGGACTAAGTTCTGGTTTTATAAAACTTCTGTAGATATCGCTATTTAAATTTCCTTTTAATAGAAGAGAAATAACCGCAAAAAATGTTAGAAATGAAAGCAAAGTTACAAGAAATTTAGAAATATTATCAAGTGCTTTATATTTTCCAATTAATAAAATTAATCCACAAACTACTAATACAAAAATTGATAAATCCATGGATGGGAAACTTGAGAATACTGGTATATTTGTCAATAAAACTCCAGTAACAAAACTCACTGCAGCAATAGTAAAAGTTCCTGTAATTAAACTCACTACTAAAAATATAGGCAAGTAAAATTTATTTCTTTCTTTAAAACCTTCCAGCAAAGATTTCCCTGTTGAAACTGTAAACCTCGTCCCTACTAGTAAAAAAGGATATTTAATTAAGTTAGTGAATAAAATTAAACCAACTAATGAAAAACCAAATTTTGCACCTGCGGTTGTTGAGGTCAATAAATGAGAACCACCTATTGCCGCTCCAGCTAATAATATCCCTGGCCCAAGATTTTTGTAAAATCCTTTCTCTAGTAGACTCATTCAATTTTGCAGTTCTTTAAATATATTCTCTTCTTTATTTGAATAGAGCAAGCTCTTAAAATAAATTATTTTTTTTGAGGTAAGTTTAATTTAAATTTTATTATATTTTTTATAGTTGTTCGATAACCATTTATTTTGTTTCATATTCAAATCTAAAACGTATTTCCTGAAATCTTTTGATATTTCATTTTTTCTTCTTAAAACGTTTAGCTCTTTTAATTCTTTTATTGAAGGGATATTGACTGTATTTGTATTAAAAATATTCAGTAATTTTTTTAAAATATGGTTCATGAATTAAATCTAAATCTATTTTTTTATTTTTCAATAAGAATAAATTACCTTTTTTGCAGTTTTTCAAGAACAGTTTCTTTATCTACTTTTGCAATATCATTTAAACCATTAATATCAAAAAAAGGGGCATAATTCCAATCAAAACCTTCGCCAAAAGTATTATCAGGTGATTTTATATACCAATGACATGAACTATCAGGTATATCAACAGAACATTTTGACCAATCATTTTCCCATTGCGGCACCTGTACCCATAAAGACGATAATAAAATTAATGAAACTATCTCCTTTCTTATTAAATACTTTAAATTAGAAGTCTTGATTATTTTTTTAACACATGAATGTCTAAAATTACTTATAAACGTATTATTGGTTTTTAGATTAATTAATCTATAAAGAAAGTTTATGATTCCTTTAAAAAATTTTTTGTAATTCATAATCTTGATATTTGTATAAATATTTACTATGAACAGTAAAATTTTAAAAGTGAATTTATACTTAATGTTTTTTTAGATTATGTAATAGATTAGGGATTAATTACAGAAATTAAGAGTATTTTTATTTCTCTTTAGTAAGAAATAGTATATTTAAATATAAAATCAAAGGTTTTAATAATTAATAACTATACAAGTTTTTCTAGAAACTTCTGGAATATTAAATACGTGAATTATATTTTAACTATAACTTTATTTATAAAAATAAAATAATAAATACTAATGATTAGTTTTTAATATATAACAATATAGAAACTATTAAAATAGAGTATGCACAAGAAAAAAAGATTTAATTTAATATTAAATATAAATTAAATATCATGTTTAATTAATATGAAAATTTCAAATCTCTCTTATTTGAAAATATTTATTTTGTTAACATTCTTTTTACTATCCTTTTTTTCTTATAAAACATTTGAAAAAAATAAAATTGAGGCTCGAGAAAGAGAAAATTTAATTATTAATTTAAAAAAATGCTTGGATTTAGATAATAAGATTAAAAGGAGGATTTCTGTATCTATTAACTTGGTAGAATATTGTGTGCAAAAGCATGGGAATTTAGAAAAATAATTTTTTTAAGGAAAATTCTTAATTTAATTAAATCATCTAACAAATTTCTATGTTTCTATTTAAAAGTATTTTTATAGACGATATATTTATTTGAATTTATATTATTTATAGTTAGTAAATTTATTTTGAGATTCAAAGTAATCATGAACAAAGAAGGCAAGGATTATAATGAGATTGTTATTGCTGATAATAAGCAACATGCAAAATCTGTAGCTTTAAGAAATAATCCTAGAAGTATTATTATTAACGTAGAATGGACTTTCAAAGTTTAAAGATATTTTCTTTATCATAGCTAAAAGTTAAATTTTCATTAAGTATAGAATTTCTAAATCTTGCCTAGACTGAGAAATTTTTCTTTTTAAAAACACTAACTCTTCTTGACACATTTTTGACTCTTTAATCATTATTTCGGCTTGATCTATTGCATGCTCTATATTTTTAATTTTTAAATCTCTTATCTCAGGATTTACTTTACAAAGTTTCAAGGTCTCTGAATCAATCATTTTTTAATAATTAACTCTCATAATTCTACAAATTAATTTTTCACTTTTATTTATAATTTAGTAAAATTAAAACAAGAACCTTAACCTTATCTATCCCTGCTCTTTTATAAGTAGGGGTTTTTTTATGGTGTATTATTAGAAAAATATCTTAAAAATTTTGGAAGAACAAGATCTATCCCCCAAGGAGGGTAAAAATAATGATTCAGATAAATCAATCGAGGATGGTGATGCCCTCTTAAATAAAAATAAGATTACAGATACATCTGAAGAAAATGACTTACAAAAACGTAGTGATTTAAATGATATTAACTTAGATAATAAAACTGACAAAGAAATTTCACTTTTTAATCGATTCTTAAAAGAGGGATTTGATGGTATCACAACAAATCCAAACTATAAATTACTTGCATTATTAATAATTCTATTAATAAATCTCTCATTATTCTTATTTGTAGGGAATTTAGGTAAATCTTTTCTACAAAATTCTGGATTGCTTAATTAGTAAATTTATGTTTATTAGAAAACTTATATTTTTGTTGTACTTTCATAAGCTCATCTTTTGTTAATTGAATTGGCTCACATTTTTCACCTGAGCCGTGTGTTGGACAATAATAGGTCATCATCATCCATTGTTTATCTGAGGTCATGTTCCTAAAGGTTGGTAGTTATTTTTAGTATGTATTTCTTTATATTTTCGATATTTTTATAATTTTTTTCGATTTTGTTTACAATTTAATTCAATTCATTAATTCATGATATTTTCAAAATGTATTGCAATCTTCTTGTGAATTCTAAAGAACCTCAGAATCCTGTATTTTATTTATCTGGGTTAGTTAAAAAGTTAGATCCCAAAAAAAGAAATGGAGTATTTGCGATTATTATTGTAAATTTGTTGTTGATATTATTTTTAAAATTTTTCCTTAATAGTGTTGGTCTTTTGGAATAAATTGTTATCTTTTTGGTCTAATGTAAATAAAAATAGATCCATACATATCATTTGCAATTCTCATATCTTTATCAATATATGAGATTTCTATCTTGCAAGTTGGTTCTTTTTTATTCCAGGGTAATTTTAACCAAATTTCTTTTACGGGATACCATTTATCCATTAGTAAATTACTAAAAAAAGGAATTCTATTTAATCCATTAATTTCAATGACTTTTGTCTTTTGAAGTGTCATTTCAAGATTATTATTTTTCAAGGATAATTTATGCGCAAATGATATTACTCTTCCTCCAAAGGTTGGTAATAATTTAAACCAACCAATAATTGGAATTGTTGTAAGTCCAAAAATTATGGTATCGAACGATGAGATTAATTCTCTTTTTTTGAAATCTATATTCTGAGATATTTTTCCTATTGTTGATAATCCAAAAGAACTTACTTGTAGTTGATGCAGCTTAAAGAATAAATCGCTTTTAAACTTATTATTAAATGCATTTTCAATAGCTAGAAAAAATGGAGAGCTTCTAAAGAGTTCTACATTTGTAAAGATTAATTCCCAATCTCCAGATAAATTTGTCTCATTTATTTCCTCTGTAAATTTTTCAAGCTCTTTAATTAATTCTTTTATCTCTGACAACCTTTCCTGATAAACTGGCGAAATTAATTTATTAAGTCTCTGACCTCTATCAGTGCAAGCCGATAATTTAAGGATATTCTTTTTTATTTCTTCTTTATCTTTCATTAAATTCAAATTATTAGAATTATTTCTGGAGTTTAGAGTATCTCATATAACTAAGTTTTAATATTTTATATTATTTTTAACTGTTATTTGTTTATTTTCGCCCCATCTTTCTCCTATATTAAATCCCCAAGATTTTGTTAGCTCGATAACCTCTTCGTGATCAATACATTTGATGAGTTGTTCTTTTTTTATAGGAGATTTATTTATCAATTCTACAATTGCATTTAATTGAGAAATTTTGTCAAGGAATTTATCTAAGTCTTTTTTGCTCATAAATTAAAACCTTCAATCATATGTGAATATATAATATAGAACCCAGACTACTCCAAAGATCAAAATAGCAATCAATATATTTACAGACCAAACTACTTCAATCATGATTTTTGAAATTCTATTTCATTTTAATTTGATAAATATATAATTACATTAAACTTTGCTATCTCTTTTATTTTGTTTGCATAATAGTGATTATTTAAATATATAATTTATATAAAAAATCATGGGTGAAGCTAAAAGAAGAAAAAATTTAGGCATAGCTCCTAGAGAAAAGAAAACTAATTTCGATAAGGATAAAGTTAGTTTTATAAATAAAATGCTTAGTAAATATCCTTACTTTCCATATATTTTAGGAATATCTGTTTTGATTATTTTAATTGTAGATTTGATAAACTACTACAAATAATTAATTTTGAATAAACTTTATATCTCAACTAATAATTTTTGCTATTAATAAATTATAAAACAATAAAATTATGTCTATAGATTATTTTTTTATACCTCTTTCTATCATAAGTATTTTAATGCTTTTGAAAATATTATCTAAAAAAGATAAGAAAAAGAAAAGTTACATAAGGTAAAAATATATCAGTTTATAAATTGTAAAATGGCTTTAATATTTTTTCAAATTAGTTAGAAAAACAACCACAAAAAAGTAAATATTTATCCATAATAGAATAACTAATAATTATACTGATGAGAAAATCTATTTCCTCAATATCTATTTTTTGCTTAATGTCATTTACATTATTGTCAAATATTCCTCTTCAAGCTGGAGGATGCAATTCGCATAAAAATAAAAAAGCAGAAATTGAATGCCAAGTGAATGATACAGAATGTATTCAAAAGAAAGCTAAAGAAAAATTTAAAAATTTTGATGTATAAATGTTTGAAAACTTAGGCACAGCTTTAATTCAACTATTAGGCTTTTTAGGAGTTTTTGGATTTTTTATTTTTCAATTACTAAAAGACAATAAAGATGATAGATCTTCTTTAAACAATAATAATTTAATACAAAACAAGATTACAAAGAAAGACATACCAACTAGAAAAGGATTATTTAGGAGGCAATCCAAATCATCTGAAGAAAAAGTTACTCCAAAGAGAGGATGGTTTAAATAATAATTTATATCCAAATGGCAGTTTGTTTACCTATATATTTATTTAGTTAATAAAGCTAATGAATTAAGAATAAAATTATTTTAGAATTATAAATTTTTAACGAATCTAATTACACACAAGATAAATGTAAATTTTTTTTTTCAAAAATAATTTATATGCAATAATAATGTGCTTTATATTGTTTTTATGAATAAAAAAGGATTTACTACTGAAAGTGGAGGCAGACAGAATGGTTTTGCTTTAGAACCAGAGATGAAAATTATTTCAGAGGGAGAAAATAAAAAATCTTTTATATTATTTATAACGCTTCTTGTGTCATTTCTAGGGGGATTAATTTATTTTTTTTTAAAGTGATTAGTTTTTTTTGTGATTTTTCTGTATTGCAAAAAAAAATCAAATTAATTGTTTAATTAATTATTAAATAAAAATTTATTTTTCTAAATAGAATAGTTATTTATTTCCAAAAATTTTATCAATTTTTATTGAAGGTAAATTTAAAACAGTGTTAAAAGTGCATCCTATACTAATAAGTGTAAAAGCTAAAAGTATAGGTAGATGATAATTTGCCAGATAAATTTTTTCCATTTTTAAAGTGTACTAATAGTTACAAGATCTGTTAAATCTCTGGATTTCAAGTAATTTTGAAAAACTTCAGAGTAAAAAGCTCTTTTGGCTACTGAATTTGATTCAAACTCAATAACCATACCTAATTGTCCTCCATCCCATTTTATTGAATTTGTGTTTTGATTAATATCCTTTTTAATTACTACTCCTCCAACTGACTTTAACCAAGGTATTACAGTTCGTATATACTCTAGAAATAAATCTGAGTTAGCTATGGATATTTTTTTTAACCAATAACTTTTTTTCATTATTACAAATAAGCTTTGAAGAATATAACATATTAAGGAGGATAGTTATGACTAATTTATTTTCGTTTTAAATTGAACTCTGAAGAAAAATTACTAAAAACCATTTATAAATCTCCTTATTCAAATGAGATAGGAGAATTAGCGAAAAAATTAGAATTAGAATCTCATTTTGATTTAAATAAAGATATTGATAAACTCAAGGGTGTTTGGGAACTTAGATGGAGCAGTTCAAAAGCTCCATTCTTAAATTATTCCCCTCTTGTTGATAATTTACAAATTCTCGATCCAAATTCATCAAATGGAATGAATTTAATAAAGCCTAAATGGTTCAATCAAATCAATGGTTCAGCTATACTCGCAAAGTTAAATAAAATTAATGATAAAAGAATAGGGGTTGTATTTACACATGCAGGGATTTTAGGTCCAAAGATAGGCCCTTATAAAATAAAAGGCTTAAAAAGAATAAGAAAAGAACAAAAAGGTTGGCTAGATATTACTTACCTAAAAAATGGTATAAGAGTTTGCAGAGGAGACAAAGGGACTTTATTTGTATTATTAAAGATAAATAATATTGATTTATATGATAATTTCGTTGAATTTAATAAAAGCTTTAATAAATAGTTTAGTAATTAATTTCCATCTGATATCTAAGAAAAATTACTTTAAAACATCTTTTTTTCTTAATTACCAAAATTACTGTAAATTCGTAAAAACAAACCCTTTCAGACTCAAGGACCAAAGTAACCAAGAACCTATTGCCCTGTATAAAATGATATATAAAGATGTTTATATGATCAATCTGATAAATATAAATTTACATTTACCTAAATAAAATTTCCAATATATGAAAATAGAATTTAATTATTAATACACTAAATGGACTTCAGAGTAGTTCTTGTAATAGCACCAATTGTAATCTCTTGGATCTCTACTGTTTACTGGTTAGGTAGATGGGATGTTTTTAGGCTTACACCATTTGGATTACCAAAAAAAGATGTTGCTCCATTTAAAAATTATCAGGTTTGGGATGATACAGCTCTTGTTCCAGCAACAGGTAGACCTGAAGAAGGTTATCCGGTTTTCACTGTGAGGACTTTGGCTGTAAATGCTCTAGGAATTCCTTCTGTATTTTTCCTAGGGGCTATTTTAGCAATGCAATTCAAAAGCTATTAAATTAATATTTAAATCTATTCATCAATTTTTTGTGCGTTAATATTTTTACCCTTTAATAAAAATCCAAGGATGAGGAATCCTGCATAGATTATTAAAGAAAAAAATATAATAATAAATACTACTTGAGGAGAATTCATAAATTATTTTCTTATATGTTTTACTAAATACTATAATTTAATTTGTTCTATTAAGTTAGTTAATGTCTAATGTCTTTGCAATAAGTTTATGCTTATCTTCTTTTGTGGTGTTGATTTCGATAATTCCTCTAACTTTAGGCCGGTTAAAAGCTGGATACTCTATTGAGAATATGTCTGCCCCAAGAGCTCTGTTCGATAAATTACCTGAATTTGGTAAACGTGCTACTTGGTGTCATCAAAATTGTTGGGAAAGCATTTCGTTACATGCTCCTGCTTGTCTATTGTGTTTGATAACAATACCAGATTCATCTATATCTATAATTGCTGCCTGGATTCATCCGATTTTTAGAATTCTTTACATAGTATCTTATGTTTTTGATGTCCCAAAAGCAAGAGGTATTTTTTGGGCTTCTGGTTTATTCTCTACAGCAATTTTGTTTAAGGAAGGTTTATGGCAAATACTTTAATTAAATTTTACTAATTAAAAATTGCTTATAAGATTTTAAAATTTTTTAAAATGTAATATTTTTTCTAATGACAAAATTATTTTTTGTTATTAATGTTGAATCTTTCACTTCAAATCCATTTACTGCAGATATCTCACCCTCTATTCCTTCTAAAGTTAATTGTTCAATTATTCCCTTTATTACCTCGTCTTCTACTAATTTTCTATCAATTCTTTCAGGGGTAATATCACTTAGCCATTTTGAAGTCTTTTTTTTTACAACTTCGGTTGAATTAGTGATCTTTAGATAAATTGCCATTAAGCTTATTCAATTTTACAAAATTATAAGATAATTCTGTCCTTAATCTTGATTATTATCTTTACTTTCCCATTCAAGGAATTGGAAAACGAAAATGAAAAAAATACAGAAGAAAATTAGAAAAAGAGTTAACCAACCGAGGAATTTATTTTCAGTAAAAAGATTTGTTAGTGTAGATTTCTCTCTATACGAGGATTCCATTTGGTATTGGTAAGAATCAACGATTACTAAAAAATATATTTTTAAAAATATAAGTTTGAAGATATGCATTTTCTTATGCCTTTGGACCTTCACATAGATTTTTAAAGGCCTCTTCTATAAATTCAGGTTTTCTTCTGATAATTGTGAAATTAGTTTTTCTAATAAGTACTAAATTAATATTGGCTTCTGTTGTAATTTTTTTGTTTTTATTCATAAATTTTGAGTAAATAGCTAATCTTGGCCCTCTTGATGATTCAAAGAAAGAATTAATGATTATTTCTTCATTAAGATAAATAGGGGCTACGAATTTAATTGTCAAAGAAGATACTGGCAATTCAATATCTCTATTTAATAATTCTGCGTAGTTTAGGCCTGACTGTTCAATAGCTTTAATTCTTGATTCTTCAAGCCAATTCAAGTATGATCCATGCCACATAACGCCGGCATGATCTGTATGTTGAGGCATTACGGTTTTTTTTATTGTCCAAGGTGGTTTTGTGACCATAAAATATTTTTTAAAAAGAAATTAACTTTTTTAAATTAAAATTATTTTATTAATATAATATTATGTTCAAAAGAAGTAAAAGAAAGAGAAATATGAGAAAAATTTTTCAATGGCAAGAATATCTTAATTGGAGAGAATTGACTCCAGAACAAAAAATTAATTTTAAAAGGGCATGCTTGTTCCCTTTTTTGGTTTATATCGTTTATTCATTTCTAGCTAAATTTACATTTCCTATTTTAATAATTCTTGCTTTTTATTTTTTTATTAGAAATAAGAATAAAAACAAGTTATCAAAGTAATTATTTATAAATAACAATTTCTTAATACATAAAGTTAATTTTTAAAAGTTGAAATTAATGCGAGTAATCCTTTATTATCTTAACTATCAAAAGATTATTAATTTAAGTTTTAATTATTAAAAGATTTACTAATTAAATTATTAGATAAGGATAAAATATTATTTTTAATTTATTATTTTTAAATAAAATTGATAATTTGATTCATTACTAATGTATTAAGAAAACCCTTAATGCCTTTAGGAGGATTTATAATAATTCCAAGGTTTAATTATGTATGGAATTCTTTAAATTTTTTATCTTTGGAATTGCCGGAGTTAGCGTCGTTTTTTGGGTTGCTGTAGTTGCTTTATGGCATACTTATATGTTTCCAAAGATTTTTCAAGAGAAAAATAATCAAGTTGAAAACGAATTTATAAATGAAGACGAAAAGTTACAAAATGATCCTATTCTTGGTTCAATTGTTTTAAATGAAAGTTTACCGGATAGAAAAAAATACTCTATGAAATCTCTAGTTATTGCTGACTTTAATAGTTTTAATAATCTTAAATTAGACAGTTTATACACCTTTGTATGTATAGGTGTTGTTTTTGCAAGTTTTACGATAATTACCTATGGGTTACATAGTGGTTTCCCATCTGTATAGTAATTAAGGAATTTTTAAATAACTCTAGAAGAAATTGCTTTACTGATTCTTAATAAGAATATAAAATAAAAAATATATTTAAATTTAATGAAAAAACTCTTTATTAATTTTATTGCATTAGTATTTTCTTTTTTAGTAAATAATCAAATTGTAATGGCTGCCACTGTAGATCTTGATGATTCTAGTGACGTTACAAATAAAAAAGAAACTATTGAGAGATCAGGCGTTAATAAAGAAATTAAATCTAAAAAATCTGCAGAAGATCTATTTGGTGATGAACAAACATTTCCTTTCGTAGCTGGTCTTGGTAAAAATGCAGCTCATTAAGTAATAATTTGCAAAAAACGTACTTTTAATTAAATTATTAATAGTTGAAATTTTCTTTTGAAAGGTCTTAGAGTTCTCGAGCTGGCTGAAGCTCTTAATGTTGACGTAGCGGATCTTTTAGCAGTTTGTTCAATTCTCAAGCTTAATGCAACTTCTAGGTTAAGTATGCTTAGTTTTGAGGAGTGCAAAAAAATATCTGATTACTATGAAAAAGAAATTCCCTAAGAGTTTGTAAAGCTCAAGTCAGTAGGTGCCCTTTGCCATTTTAACTAAAGTTTCATGGATTTCCTCTTCAGAAATTTCCTTTTTAAACTCTATAGTAGTCAATTTGTTGTCATACATTATTGTCATATATTTATTTTTAATCTCAATTATTTTTGCTTCATTAAATTCATGAATATTTTTGTAATGATTTAGGTATTTATAGATAGAATCCTTGTGATCTTTATTCATATGATCACATACTCTTTTACTAACTTTTTCACTAATAGATTTCATTTAAATTAATCCTATATTTAACTAATAATAATTAATAAAATAGTTTTTGTATTTTTTATTTATTTAAATCTGAAATTGCTCCATGGATTAGTTCTTTAACCTCGTTAGGATCCTTTGATTGAACTAGTTTTTTCCTTAGAGTATTCGCTTTTGGGAAATCTTTACAAGTCCAACTAATATGTTTTCTTGCAATTAAAAGACCATGATCGCCTTTCTCTTCTAATAACGCATCAAGATGCTCAATAATTAATATTAATTTGTCTTTTATAGAAGGCCTCTTAAAAGTTTTATCACCTTTTATTGATGCCTCAATCTCGCCTACAATCCAAGGAGCTCCAAGTAATCCCCTTCCTATCATTACACCATCAGCCTTGGTGATTTCTAGACAATCTTTAGCATCCTTCCCGTTACGAATATCACCATTTGCAATAACGGGTATTTCTAAAAGTTCTTTTAGTTCTCCTATTATGTTCCAATCCGCTTTACCAGAAAAACCCTGTTCTCTAGTTCTCCCATGTATTGTCAACATATTAGCTCCAGCATCTTGAAGTTTTAACATGAAATCTTTGATATTTTTATCGTATTTATCCCAGCCAATTCTTGTTTTAACAGTCACAGGAATTTTTACTGCTTTTGAAATCCTTTTTACAAGCTCAACAGCTAATTCTGGATCATTAATTAATGCGCTACCACCTCCTTTTTTTGCAATTTTTTTTACTGGACATCCCATATTTATATCAATAACGAATGCTCCAGAATTCTCTGATTCTTTTGCTGCTTCTGCAACCGCAGTGGGTCTATTATCAAATATTTGCACACCTACTGGTCCATCTTCATAACTTATTTGATTTATTTTTTCATTGCCATGGCCTAATTTAAAGCTGGTGGCATTAACCATTTCTGTGAACAGCAATGAGTCAGGAGCCCATCTCCTTATTAATTTTCTAAATATATTGTCTGTTACTCCAGCGAGCGGAGACTGAATAACATTACTCCTAATTGTCCGTGATATTCCATTGCCTTTTAATTTAATAGTTGATTTCATATCGCTATTATTATAAATATTTTATTTTTATGTATATTTATCTATAAACGAATACTTAAAATATCTTATCAGTTTAATTACCATTAAAATAATAAAATTTATTTATTTTTGTTTTAATAAAAATTTATATATATATTTTTATTAATTAAGCCTGTGAAATTTTTTATTAGAAATTATTTATTTTGAGAACTAAATCCTTATTATCCTTAACTTTCTGCTAGGTTAATTATAAGAATTAAGTTAAGTTTGATTTCTCAAATCCTTTCATTCCTATTATTTTTATATTTACTTGTTATTCCAATGCAGGTTTTAGCTGTACAGGATAATATTGATTTGTCTAGTGCTCAAACTTCAGTAGGTAGAAGATTTGCAAAAGTTTTTTGTGAAGCAAAAAAAGGTGGACTTAATTCTGAAACTGCTAGTGAGTACGCCTTAAATAATACTTATTTAAAATTTGTAGCTTTTCCAGATGACCAACAATATCTTGATGATTTATGGTCTTTTACTTCACAAATAATTACCGATAATTGTGGAGGAGATGTTGATATTGATGAGATTAAAGAATTAGAAATATTTTTTAAAGAGGAAGGTATAATTGCCTCCAATAGAGATTTATATCTTCCTGCATTTGAGAATAATTAGTTTAAATAATTGAAATATATTAAAATATGGCTAATTGCAGTAGTTTTATGACTATTTTTGGCCTTAATTCACCCGAGATATTTATTATATTGATTATTTTTTTAGCTATTTTGGGTCCAAAAAGATGGGAAAAGGGTTTTGATTTATTTCTAAAATTATTAAAGTTTTTGTTAAGTGATGATGTTGACCAAACATCAAATTATTTAAAATTGGATGAAAAAAAAGAATTTAATCAATTTTTAAAAGATAATTCTAATAAGGAGAAGAAGGAAGAAAAGATAGATTCAGGAAAGAAAGAGGAGGTGAATAAGCAGAAGAAGGAGGAAA
>CAYSSQ010000015.1:0-31687 GCA_964433825.1 uncultured Prochlorococcus sp.
ATAATAATCCACTTCAAGGATTAAAAAATACATTTGGTTCAATTAAAGATGAATTATTTTCAGATGATTATTGGGATGATGACCCATGGGATAGTCAAATGAATAGAAATTACAGAAATTCGAGGTATGGTAATTCTAGAGATGAAGATCCATGGGACAATGACTATTTCCTCTAAATCAGATTATTTATCAATTTTAGGGTTATCTAGTAATTTTGATGATCTTGAACTCAAAAAAGCTTTTCGTAGAGAAGCTAGGAAATGGCATCCTGACTTGAATAAAAATGATATCAATGCAGAAGAAAGATTTAAGTTAATAAATCAAGCCTATGAATTTTTAAGAGATCCCAAAAAAAGAGAATCATTATTTGATGATAGTAATAGCTACAACTCTTATCAAAGTAATAATTTTCAGACTGGATTTCCATATTTTGAGGATTATTTAGACTCTGTTTTTGGTTTTGAGAGTAGAGATATTAAATCGGAAAGTGATAGAGATGAATATTTTGAAGATGAAGAAGAAAATAATGAGGGAGAGGAAAATTATGATAACTTTGATTATCCAGCGACCTCTCCTTATGAGCCTCCCCCCATTAAATCATTTGAGGATGTTGAAACCATTATTGATTTAACTCCAGATGAAGCTCTTTATGGTGCTTCAATATTAGTCGAACTTGAAGATAGAACAGTAGTTGAAGTCGATACACCTCCTTATGCTGGGGATGGTTGGCGATTAAGACTGGAAAATGTTGCAAAGGGTGGTAAGGATCATTATTTGCATTTAAGAGTTTTAACTAA
Organism: uncultured Prochlorococcus sp.; assembly: GCA_964433825.1. Taxonomy (GTDB): domain Bacteria; phylum Cyanobacteriota; class Cyanobacteriia; order PCC-6307; family Cyanobiaceae; genus Prochlorococcus_A. The sequence continues at coordinate 798 of CAYSSQ010000015.1, forward strand.
AACAGGCTTGAGAATTGATGGGTTAAGAGTTATTTACAAGCTTGAATTATTTCCACCAGATGCGCTTTTAGGTTGTGCTGTAGATGTTCCAACTTTAGATGGAAATGTCACTCTTCAAGTTCCGCCAAAGTCCTCAACAGGTAGAATGCTCAGATTAAAAGGTAGAGGCTTATCAAATGGAGAGGAAATTGGAGATCAATATGTTGAAATCGTCGTGGTGATTCCAGCTGATATAAAAGATGAGGAAATTGCTCTCTACACTAGATTACAGGAATTATCATTCTCAGAATCCGCATAAAAATATATAATAAGAAAAAAAACGTTTATGAAAGTATATGTTCTTCTCTATAATTCGGGCACAGAAGATGAAGGGATACACTCTATAGAATTAAACGGTAAAACTATTGTATTGATGTTTGAGGAAAAAGATGATGCAGATAGATATTGTGGATTATTAGAGGCTCAAGATTTTCCAAAACCAACAATAGAACTTTTTGAATTGGATGACATAAAGAAATTTTGTCTTGATAGCGGTTATGAATCAAAACTAGTAGAAAAGAACTTCATACCAAAAACTCAAGAGGATAGATTATTAATAACTCCACCTCCTAAAAATTTGGATCATGATACATGGATTACTCAATCTAATGATTCTGAAGAACTTGATCTTAATTCAATAAAAAATAATCTAGAAAAATTACTTTAAAGTTTTTGAATATACTATAGACTAGGTCTACAAAATAAAAATTAAATGTCAAAAGTTATCTTTGAAACTGAGTTAGGGAACATTACCTTTGAATTGTTTTCTGAAGCAGCACCTAAAACAGTAGAAAATTTCACAAAATTAATAGGAGAAGGATTTTATGATGGGCTCTCATTTCATAGAGTTATTCCAGGGTTTATGGCTCAAGGTGGTTGCCCTAATACTAGAGCAGGAGCTTCAGGTATGCCTGGGACTGGAGGACCTGGATATAATATAAAGTGTGAAATAAATGATAACAAGCATTTAACAGGTTCTCTTTCTATGGCTCATGCTGGTAAAGATACTGGTGGAAGTCAATTCTTTATAGTTTATGAACCACAACCGCATTTAGATGGAGTTCATACTGTATTCGGAAAAACTGAAAATATGGATGTAGTTTTGAAGTTAAAAAATGGTTCAAAAATCGTCAAAGCATATAATGCTTAGATTTATTTAGTAAAGATAATGCTAAAGGGAACCTTATCTAAGTTAAATTTTCTAGTTGAACTACATAATAATTCATAACCTCTAGATAATTTTGTAGTCTCTATTTCTATACTATTTGTTGGATGCAATGCCTGATCAATACTCTTAGAGACTATTAATCCAACTTTGGAACTTTTTTGAAGATTTGAGAGCGTATTTATAAATTCTTTAATTTTTTTTATTTCTTTGTTATTTATTAAAATGGAATCTCTTTTATTTTGGTGAATTATTCTCCAAACTAATTTTGGTCTACTCCATAAAGCCAATAACCTTGGTGAACTCTCTGGTTTTATTTTAATATTATTTTGTTCGCAAAAATTATTAACAATATCTTTTATAGGTACAAGATCTATAGATTTATAATCTCCGTCAAGAAAAATTGCAATAAATGGATCTACTGTAGTATCTTTTACATTCCCATCTTCAAGCAAGTGTCCAAGTTTAGTTCTCTTAACATTTAGATATTCAGCATTATGATCCCCAGGACAAATAACTAGTGGAACTCTTGAAACAACTTCAATTCCATACCCACCTAAGCCAGCAATTTTTCTCGGATTATTAGTTAATAATCTAAGCTTTTTAATACCTAAATCGGTTAATATCTGTGCTCCGACCCCGTAATTCCTTAAATCGGCAGGAAATCCTAATTTTTCATTTGCTTCTACGGTATCTAACCCTCCATCTTGAAGACTATATGCTTTTAATTTATTAATTAAACCAATGCCTCTTCCCTCTTGCCTAAGATAAACAACAACACCCTCACCTTCCTCTTCAATTCTTGATAATGCAGCTTCTAACTGAGGCCTACAATCACATCTTAAAGAACCAAAAGCATCTCCCGTTAAACATTCTGAGTGCATTCTTACTAAAACGGGTTCTGTTAAGTTTTTATTCTTACTTTTTACTAAGGCTACATGTTCTGAACCGTCCAACTCATTTATATAACCAAATGCTTTAAAATTTCCAAATATACTTGGTAGAACAGCATCAGACTTTTTAAAGACAAATCTCTCATTCTCAGATCTGTATCTTATTAAATCAGCTATTGAAATTAATTTCATTCCCCATTGTTTCGCATACTGTCTTAACTCGGGAAGACGAGACATTGATCCATCAGGATTTTGTATTTCACAAATAACTCCAGCTGGGTAAAGTCCTGATAATGAAGCAAGATCTACAGCTGCTTCAGTATGTCCAGCTCTTTTTAATACGCCACCTTGCTTAGCTCTTAAAGGAAAAACGTGTCCTGGTCTTCTCAGATCTTCAGGAACTGTATTTGGATTAATCGCTACTTGTATAGTTTTCGCCCTATCTTCAGCTGATATACCTGTTGAAACATTAAATTCTGGTCCTGCGTCTATAGATACTGTAAAAGCAGTTTGATTTGAGTCGGTATTTCTATCAACCATTAATGGTAGATCTAATTCATCTAACTTTTCCCCCTTCATGGCTAAACATATAAGTCCCCTTCCTTCTATAGCCATGAAGTTTATTTGTTGAGGGGTAGCAAATTGGGCTGCACATATTAAATCGCCTTCATTTTCTCTCCTTTCATCATCAACAACAATTACACATTCTCCATTTCTTATGGCAGCTAATGCATCACTAATAGGATCAAATTCAATATCATACTTATCTTCGTTACCCAAAATTGTTCTATTATTTGATTTTGTACTTGTTTCTTTCATTATGTGTATCAAGATAAGGAAAGTGTTCTTGTTACAAAGAATCTATTCACTATATAATCCTATATCAAACCATGGCCATTGAGAAAATGAATGTTGCAATAGTTGGTGCTACAGGTTACGGAGGAATACAATTGGTAAATCTATTGAGAAACAATGAAAGATATAAAATTAGTTTTTTAGGAGGGAATAAGTCAGCGGGATTAAAATGGAATGAACTTTTCCCATTCATAAAACTAGACAATAATCCCACTATTCAAGAAATAAACTCAAGCGATATTTCTGAAAAATGTGATGTAGCTATTCTAAGTTTACCGAATGGAATATCATCTACAATTACTCCAAAACTTCTTACTAAAGGAATTAAGGTAATAGATTTATCGGCTGATTATAGATATAAATCATTGGACAAATGGAAGGAAATCTATTCCTTAGAAGATTCCAAATATAAAAGGGAAGACTATGATTTATGTGCTAAAGCCGTTTATGGAATAAGTGAAATTAATTTTCATAGTATTTCTAAGGCAGATTTAATAGCGTGCCCAGGTTGTTACCCCACAAGTTCCTTAATACCTTTAATCCCCTTTATTACTCAGGGTATTATTGAAAATGAAGGAATTATAATTGACTCGAAGAGTGGGACCTCTGGAGGAGGGAGGGATCCAAAACAAAATTTGTTATTCTCAGAGGCTTCTGAAGGAATAGAAGCGTATGGTTTAATCAAACATAGACATACCTCTGAAATTGAAGAAAATCTTAGTTTGATATCCGGCAATCAAATACAAATATCATTTACCCCTCATTTAGTCCCCCTTGTAAGAGGTATGTTATCAAGTATTTATGGAAGGCTAAAAGATCCCGGTCTTACATCCTCAGATTGCAAAATTCTTTTAGAAAATTATTATAGAAAGTTTTCAAATATTAAGATACTTCCTGAAGATGTACTCCCATCTACTAAGTGGGCAAAAAATACTAATGATATTTATATTTCTCTTAAAGTTGATAAAAGGAATGGAAGAATTATATTTATTTCAGTTCTAGATAATTTACTAAAAGGTCAAGCTGGTCAAGCTATACAGAATCTAAATCTTATCTCTGGATTCCCTATGAATGAGGGCTTAAATTTTTCTGGTTTTTATCCTTAGTTTCATTTCTTATTAAGTAACCAGCTTCAGAAATACCATAAGGAAGAATTTTATGTTCTAACAAATGAATTTTTTTTATAAGGGAGTCTTCATTGTCATTAGCCATAATGGGTAAAACAGCTTGAATTATTAATTTCCCACTATCTACTTCTGTTTCGACAAAGTGAACAGAACAACCCGTTAAATGTACTCCTTCTTTAAGTGAATCTTTAATTGCGTTTTTACCTTTAAAAGATGGCAAAACTGATGGATGGATATTAATAATTCTATTTTTAAACGATTTAACAAATCCACCAGAAATTATTTTCATCCATCCTGCTAATACAACTAACTCAATTTCATTATTATTTAATTTACTAATTATTTCTTGCTCAAATAAATCTCTATTCTTAAATTCTTTATCAGAAATAATGGAGAATGGAATATTATTGTCGATTGCTTTTTTAATACAGCCCGCATTGGAATTGTTCGATATAAGAATTTTTATATCAATATCTAATTCAAAATTATTTGCTAGGTTGATTAAATTTAAAAAATTTGAACCATCTCCTGAGGCTAGAATACCTACTTTTAATTTTGGACTAAATTTATGTAATTTAGTGAATTCAGGAGATATCAAATAATTTGAATTTGGCTTCAATTTAATCTAAAAAAGAAAAATAATAATACTTTTATTATATTGAAAAATATTTTTTTATTAATTTAAAAAAAATTAAAGATTTTTATTTGAGAATATATTGAAATGTTTTAGTAATTAAAACTAATCTAACAGATATAATAATTTAAAAAAAATAATATGCAAAGTCAAGATAAAGGATCTAATCAGAACGATTTAAACGATTGGGAAAAGTTTTCTAAATATTTATGGTTTAGTAAAGATATAAATATGTGGATGGATATAAGTAAAGTCCTTTTTAATGAAAAACAAATAAATGAAATGGTAAGTAAATTTGAATATGTTTTTAAAGAGTGTAAAAATTTAGAAGATGGAGCGATAGCTAATATTGATGAGAACAGGCAAGTAGGTCATTACTGGTTAAGAAACTCTGAAATTTCTCCAGATAAAAAGATAAAGAACGAAATTGATAATGATATTAAAGAAATAGATCAATTCTGTACTAAAATTTTAAGCAAAGAAATTTTAAATAAGGAAGGGAAATTTTTTACAGATGTTTTGTGGATAGGTATTGGTGGAAGTAGTTTGGGACCCCTATTACTAATTGAATCATTACAAAATCATTCAAAAGGTTTAAATTTTTCTTTTATTGACAATGTTGATCCATTCCTAATAAGCGAAAAATTAGAAGAACTTAAAAATAAATTAGATACAACCTTATTTGTTGTTGTGAGTAAATCTGGTGGTACTCCAGAGCCAAAAATTGCTATGGACATTATTAGAAAAAATATTGAATATAAAAATATTGATTGGCCTTCTCAGTCAATTGCAATAACCATGAAAAATAGTAAATTATACAATAAGGCTTTATCTGAAAATTGGCTTAAGATATTCAATCTTCCTGATTGGGTGGGCGGTAGAACAAGTATTACAAGTTCAGTGGGTCTTTTACCATTAGGTTTAATTAATAAAAATATAAGTGAATTTTTAAGAGGCGCTTCAATGATGGATGAAATAACAAGGAATCATGATTTTTTAAATAATCCAGCAGCGCTCCTCGCATCTGCTTGGTTTTTTTGTGGTAAAGGATTGGGGGAAAGAGATATGGTTGTATTACCTTATAGAGATAGACTTCAAGTCTTTAGTAAATATCTTCAACAATTAGTAATGGAGTCTTTAGGTAAAAAATTAGATAGATCAGGAAATATTGTTCATCAAGGCATCTCAGTATTTGGTAATAAGGGATCTACAGATCAGCATGCTTATGTTCAACAATTACGAGATGGCATTGATAATTTCTTTTGTGTTTTTATTGAATTATTAGATACTCCAAATAATTTAAATATATTTGATTTAGATAATCCTAAGGATTATTTATCAGGTTTTATGCAGGGGACTAGATCTGCTTTATCTGGCCAAGGTAGGCAAAGTATAACTATTACATTAAAAGAATTAAATGTGTTTTCTTTAGGATCCTTAGTTGCATTATTTGAGAGAGCAGTTACTTTTTATGCTGAATTAATAAACGTAAATGCTTATGATCAACCAGGAGTAGAAGCAGGCAAAAAGGCTGCATCAGAAGTTATTGAAGCACAACTAATAATTCAAGAGATATTGCAATCCCAAGATAAAATAAGTTTCTCTGAGATAGATAGGCGACTTAATAACGTTAATTCTGAAACGATTTTTTTCATATTGCGTCAAATGTGCTATTCAAATTCTAATTATGTAATCCAAGGTGTATGGTCCAATCCTGAATCACTAATTATTCAGAGAGTTAAATAGTTAGATAAATTAAATAACAAAGTTTATTATTTTACCTTTTACAATAATAGTTTTTTTTATTTGTTTTTTATTAATCCACTTTTGAATATTGATACTATTTAGTGATGTTTTCTTTATCTGTTCTTCAGTAGAAGAAGTTGGTATTGATACTCTATCTCTAACTTTTCCATTAATTTGTATTACTAACTCGTAGTTATCTTTTATCAAAGAATTTTGGTCAATTTTAGGCCAACTCTCATTATGAATAGATTGATTAAAACCAAGAAGTGTCCAAAGTTCTTCACTAATATGAGGCGCAAATGGTGCTAATAATTTAGAGAAATTAATTAAGGCTTCTTTAACTAATCCTCTATTTAAGTTGAATATATTTTGAGTTATGGCATTATAAAATTTCATTAATTCTGATATAGCAGTGTTAAACTGATTATTATTAATGTCTTCCGTTATATCTTTAATTGCTAAATTCATTATTCTTTTAAAATCTTTTTCTTTTGCTGGATTGATATTAATTTTGTTTTTGTAATTTCCTTCACTTAAAAAATCATTATATAATTTCCATATCCTTGATAGAAATCTATATTGACCTTCAACATCAGAATCTCCCCATTCTAAATCTTTTTCTGGTGGAGCTTTAAACAATATAAACATTCTAGCAGTATCTGCTCCGTATTTTTTAATTACAGTATTAGGATCAATACCATTATATTTTGACTTAGACATCTTTTCAAAAAGTACCTCTAATCTTGAGCCATCTTGTGGATCAGTAGGATTATTTATATCATTTATCTCAGCTGGCGATATATATTTTCCTGTTTTTGTGTTTTTATATGCTGCTGCCTGAACCATACCCTGTGTCAAAAGTTTGTTAAAAGGTTCGTCAATATTAAATAAACCATTATCTCTTAAAGCTTTAGTAAGAAATCGCGCATAAAGTAAATGTAAAATTGCATGTTCTACACCTCCTACATATTGGTCTACTGGAAGCCATTTATTTACTTTTTCCTTCTCAAAGGGTTCATTTAAATTATTTGAAGAGGTATATCTAAGAAAATACCATGAAGAACACATAAATGTATCCATAGTATCTGTTTCTCTTTTTGATAAATTACCGCAATTTGGACAATTTATAATAAGCCAATTTTTGTTATCTTTCAGGGTATTTAAATTTTTGGATTTAAAATTAAGCTCTTTAGGAAGTTTTACAGGGAGATCTTCCTTTTTAATGGGTACTGATCCACATTTCTTGCAATGAATAAGAGGAATAGGGCAACCCCAAAATCTTTGTCTTGATATTAACCAATCTCTTAATCTATATTGAACTTTCGCCTTTGCCCATCCTCTACTTTCTCCAAGTTTTATTATTTGATATTTTGCCTCTTCGTTTTTCAAACCATTAAATGAATTTGAATTAAATAAATATCCTCCTTCAATAAATGCACAATTTAATTCTTTTTCATTAAATGATTTTTCTTTACTAATAACTTGTTTTATAGTTATTTTATTTAATACTGCAAATTCATAATCTCTTTGGTCGTGAGCAGGAACACCCATAACAGCTCCAGTCCCATACTCATCTAGTACATAACTTGCTATCCATATTGGAATTTCTTCATTATTTACTGGATTTATTGCTTTTAAACCAGTATTAAAGCCATATTTATGATTCTTTTGATCTCCTGCATTTTCTAAAAGTATTTTAAATTCTCTTAATTTATCTTGAGGAATATTACTTCTAAATTCCTTAAGTATTTTATTATTTAGCGATATTGCGAGATAAGTTACTCCGAATAGAGTATCTGCTCTAGTAGTAAATACCGTTAATTTATTTTCTGATTTTATCAGTTTAAAATCAATTTCTGCTCCATACGATTTGCCAATCCAATTCTCTTGCATAATTTTTACTCTTTCTGGCCAATTTTCTAACAATTTAAGATCATCTAGTAATTCATCGGCATAATTTGTTATTTTCAAAAACCATTGTTTTAAAAGTTTTTTCTCTACTTTTGCTCCTGATCTCCATGATTTACCGTCTGAATCAACTTGTTCATTTGCTAAAACGGTATTGTCTATTGGATCCCAATTAACCTCAGATTCTTTTTGATAAACAAGCCCTGACTTATAAAGTTCAAGAAAAATATACTGAGTCCATTTATAGTAACTTTCATCACAAGTTGCAAATTCTCGATCCCAATCAACAGATAAACCTAATTGTTCAAGTTGTTTTTTCATATGAATAATATTTTGAGCAGTCCAATCACTTGGATTAATATTTCTTTCAATTGCTGCATTTTCTGCCGGTAAGCCAAAGGCATCCCAACCCATTGGGTGAAGAACTGATTTTCCATTAAATGATTGATACCTTGCAATTAAATCTGTTATGACATAATTTCTGACATGACCCATGTGTAGATTTCCTGATGGATAAGGAAACATACTAAGAGCGTAAAATTTTTCTTTTTTATTAATAAATTCTTTAGTCTTATATATATTTAGGTCTTTCCATTTTTTTTGAATTCTCTTTTCGATTTCAGAGTGATTATAAAAATGACTTGAATTAGAATTTTCTTTTGAATTGTTATCCACTTTCAATCAATAAATTTCTATCTTATTAAATAATTATAATAAAAATTATAATCTGTTAATAAGCATAATTTTTTATTAAAATTTAAATAATTAATTTTTCAATATGAAAAGTATAATATTTGAAAAATACCAAGGCAATGGTAATGATTTTATAATTATTGATTCTAGAGATAATAATCTTTACTATAAATTTTTATCAAATGATTTATTTGTTGTTAAAGAATTATGTAATAGAAATTTTGGAATAGGAGCAGATGGAATTATTTTTCTTACAGTTCCAGATGATTCTAATGACGTAAAAATGATTATTTATAATTCAGATGGTTCAGAAGCTGAAATGTGTGGCAACGGGATTAGGTGCTTAATAGAATACTTAAGTAATGAAAATAACAATAAAAAAAAGATCTTTAAAATAGAAACAAAAGCTGGACTAAAGATTGCTAAATACGAAAAAGGTCAGATTTCGGTAAGTATGGGTAAACCTATCTTAATGCCAAAATTTATTCCTACAACAATAAATACCTTTTCTAAGGGAGTTCCTTATTCTTCATTTGAGATTGATAATTTTTCAAATTTAGGATACTCAGTTGGTATGGGTAATCCCCATCTAATATTTTTTCTAGATGATTTAACTAAAATTAATCATTTTCAATTGGGACCTGTTTTTGAAAAAAGTAAATATTTTCCTGAAAAAACTAATATACATTTTTGTCAGATTTTAGATGAAAAAACTATAAATGTTAAAGTTTGGGAGAGGGGTGCTGGAGCAACGCTTGCTTGCGGTACTGGTGCTTGTGCTATTCATGTAGCAGCTTATAAACTAGGTTTATGTAATTTTCAAACGACAATAAATCTTCCCGGAGGGCCTCTTTTTATTGATTGGAAGGATAATAATCAAGAGGTTATTATGAAAGGTTATGCAAAAAGTGTTTTTAAAGGTAATTATTTACTTAAATAAATGGATAATAATTTAATTTATTTTGATCATGCTTCTACCTCTCCATTATCAAAGAATGTTTTAAGTGTAATTAATAATAGTTATCTAAAATATTGGGGGAATGTATCTTCTACATATAAGTTTGGCATTGATTGTGCACTTGAATTAGAAAGAATTAGAAATAAAATTGCATTAATATTTAATGCAGAACAGGAGGATATTATTTTTACCTCTGGGTCAACAGAGTCAATCTCTCTTGTTTTTAGTCAAATAGCAGATAATTGTCAGCCTCAAAGTATAACAATTTCTTCTATAGAGCATAATGCAACTAATATAGCTGTAAATAAACTAAAAAAAAGAGGTTGGGCGATTAAAGAATGGCCAGTAGATAATGAAGGTATCGTAAGAATAGAAAAGTTTAAAGATTATATAAACAATAAAACTAAACTAGTATCTATTATTTGGGGACAAAGTGAAATAGGTACATTACAGCCAATTCAAAAAATTGGAAAACTATGTATTAAAGAAAACGTTCTTTTTCATATAGATGCTACACAAATAATAAGTAATGGTATTTTTAATTGGAAAAATCTTAATTGTGATCTACTAAGTTTATCTGCTCATAAATTTGGAGGTCCTAAAGGAATTGGAATTCTATTAACAAATGAAAAATCAAGAAAGTATATTTCAAATTCTGATATTTCTAAATCTCATGAATATTCTATTAGAGCCGGTACACAAGCATTACCACTTATCAGTGGAATGCTTCAAGCTTTGATTAATATTAAAGGTAAGATATTGTATTCGGAAGAAATCTTATATTTTAAAAATAATAATTTAAATATCCTTACTGATTATTTAATTGAAAAATTCAAAAATAATAATAGGATTCAAATTACAGGTAGTTTAAATCAAAGGCTTCCAAATCATCTATCATTTATTTTATCAAACAAAAATTTCTTACCAATAGAAGCTTATAAAATAATAAATTATATGTCTGATAACAATATCGCTATTAGTAGTGGAAGCGCTTGTTCAAGTTCATCAAATGAACCCAGTAAAGTTTTAGGTGAATTGAATATTGATAAGAATAAACTTCTCTCTAATATTCGTATAAGCTTTGGTATTGAAAATAATATTAACGAAGTAGACAAATTTTATGGTTTGATTTTAGAGTGTATTGATATTTTTTAAATTGATGTATTTATTGCCTAAGGATCTTAATACAGCAATAAATGATATGGAATCTTCTGTATTAGCAAATCTTAAAAATCCTATATTTAATAAATTAATAATTGAATTTAAATTTGAAGGAATAAAATTTAATAAAATAGGTATAAGTCTTTTTCAAATATTAGAGAAACAAGGAAAAGTTTATCTTACATTCTCTGATCCAGGAGCTGTTGCTTTAGCTAAAAGAGATTATCCTGATATGAAAAATAATATTTTTACTTTTAAAAGTTTTAATGAATCTATTCATATATCTGAATGTGAATCATTTCTAATCTCAATGTTGCCACAACCTTATGATTTTGATTCTTTTGAACCAATGTGTGAGAACTTTAAAGGTATCCATTTTTCATTAAATCCAAAATTTGAGGATGCCAATATTGGTATTGGTAGTGTTATTAGAGAAAGAAGAAAGAATTTTGTTAAACAATGGAATAATATATATTTTATTCAACCTATTAATAATGGAGCTTTAATGCATATTTCGCCAGATAATTGGCTATTATTTAAAGAGAATAATAATAAATATACATTTGTAAAAGAATTTGAAAGCAAACCAGATAATGAGACAATCTTTATGAACTTATAATTAATGCAGAATAAGATAAGAAATATATTTATAATATTTTTAACAATTTTTTCTTTTCTTTTTGCCGTTAAATATTTAATAAATAATAGAAAATTAAAATTATTAAATGAAATATATTTTAAATCACCTTTTTTATTATCTACAAAAGGAATATGTAATGATTATCAAAGATTAATTGAGAAATCATTGAATCCATCATTTAGTGCATCAATTATTAATGATAAGGGAAAAATAATCGCAAGTTATAACGGAAGTAAATTGAGAATTCCAGCTTCAAATTTAAAACTTTTTTCTACGGCTTATACGTTAAGTTTTTTGGATGTATCCGATAGCCTTGATACATCAATTTTTAAAGATAATTTAAATAATTACTATTTAATAGGCTCGGGTGATCCAGATTTATCTATCGAAGACTTAGAACAGTTATTAAACAAAATTAATTTTGAAAATAATATTAATTTTTATGTTCTTGAGGTAAATAAAAAAAATCAATGGCCAAAGGGTTGGATAGAAGCAGATAAGATATACACTTACGGTTCTCCTATTACGACACTAGCAATTAAAAGTAATGAGAATAAAAGTATTGATATAAATTTTGTAAAAAATATTATTAATAACTTCTTAAAATATAATAATCCTTCTATTTCATATGATCTATCAATATTAGAATATAATGGGAATTACATAAAAAAATTAAAACGTATTAATAGTATAAAATCTTCACCAATTTTATCATTAATAACATTAGCAAATTCAGAAAGCCATAATTTTACTGCGGAATCAATCTATAAAAACGCCTCAAAAAGTTGGAATTTTAATGACTATAAAAAGATAAAAGGATGGTTAAGGAGAAAAGGATTTCCTATAAGAGAAATAACTATTAACGATGCAAGTGGTTTATCAAGAGAAAATAGATTGACAACAAACCTAACAGCATTATTCCTTCACAAGATGAGATACAGTAAACAATTTGACTTTTATAATTCATCATTATCGTTAATGGGTAAAAGAGGTACTCTCTCTAATAGGATGATAAATACTGAAGTAGCAGGTAATTTCTTTGGTAAAACTGGAACATTGTCAAATGTCTTTGCCTTATCAGGTTATCTATATAAAGATAATGAAATTCTTTCCATAAGCATTATTCAAAATAATACTTTTATAGATAAAAATAAACCATTTAATTTGTTAGATGAAATATATAAATTAGAAAAATGTTATTGATTTTTACTAAAGTAAATTCTCAGGTCCTCCTCGACTTTTGAAGGAACCATGTGTTTAATTTCCCCTCTGAATTTTGCAACTTCTTTAACAAGAGAACTACTTAAAAAACTAAAATTAGTATCTGTTGATAAAAAAATAGTTTCAATTGATTTATTTAAAGTTTTATTAGTATGAGATATTTGTAATTCATATTCAAAATCGCTCATAGCTCTTAGTCCTCTTAATATTAAATCAGCTTGAACCTCTTTTGCACAATCTACAGTAAGTCCATAGTATGAAATAACTTCTGTATCCGATAAATGTGAAATAGAGCAGTTTATCTGTTCTATTCTTTCCTCTAAAGTAAATGTTGGTATTTTACTTGTATTTTCGAGAACAGCTATAACAACTTCGCCAAATATTCTTTGTGATCTCTCTATTAAATCTAAATGTCCATTTGTTAAAGGATCAAAAGTACCTGGATAAAGAATTTTCATGTCAATTATATAAAAAATAGAAAACTAGCTAAAATAGTATTAGTATTTAAAACAATTATGACATTAAATCTTGAAGCTAAAAAAATTTTACTAAGAAAAATACCTCATGGATTATTTATTTGCGGAGTAAGAGATGAAGAGAAAGAAGAAATCAATGGTTTTACAGCTAGCTGGGTTACTCAAGGATCATTTTCTCCTCCTCTAGTGGTAATGGCAGTTAGAGCGGAAGGGGTCAGTCATCAAATAATTCAAAAAACTAATAAATTTTCACTAAATATTCTTAAAAGTGATCAAAAAGATTTAGCGGCTACTTTCTTTAAACCTCAAAAAGCATTAGGAGGAAGGTTTGATACAGTTAAATTTAGTTTAGGAGAACTTGGACTACCTATTTTGGAGGATGGTGTAGGGGGAGTTGAATGTATTGTTAAAGGTAATGTTAGTCATGGTGATCATACTGTATTTGTTGGAGAAGTACTTTCTGCATATTTAAAAGAAGATGTTGATTCTTTAAATTTAAGCTCAACAGGATGGAACTATGGAGGCTAATAATTATTTATGAATGAGATTCCAATTAAAGCTGATAATAAGTTTATATTTAAATCTGATAATAAGTTTTTAAAAAATTTAGATTTGCTAAGAAAAAGATTATTAGAGATTCCTAAAACTCCTGGATGTTATTTATTTAAAGATATTGATGGTAATATCTTATATATTGGCAAGTCTAAAAAACTTAGAAATAGGATAAGTAGTTATTTCAATGGATTTAAAGATTTATCTCCAAGACTAAGCCTTATGGTAAGGCAAATAACAGAAATAGAAATCATTATTACTGATAATGAGAGTGAAGCATTAAATTTAGAATCAAATTTAATAAAGACAAATAATCCTTATTTCAATATTCTCCTTAAAGATGATAAAAAATATCCATATTTATGTATTACCTGGAGTGAGGAATATCCAAGAATATTTATTACTAGAAAAAGAAGAAATAGAAATAACTTAGATAGATATTATGGTCCATACGTAGATGTTGGATTATTAAGAAAATCACTATTTATTATTAAAAAGATATTTCCATTAAGGCAAAGTAAATTATCTAAATCATTTTATAGAGAGATTACAGGTGTCGATTTAGAAAAGATTTCTTCAGTAGATTATAAAAAAATAATAAAACAAGTATCTATGATATTTCAAGGAAGAAATGAAGATTTAGTAAAAATACTTGAAAAAAAAATGTCTTTTTATTCTCAAGAACTTCAATATGAAAATGCTGCAAAAATTAGAGATCAAATTGTTGGTATAAAGCAATTAACAGAGTCACAAAAGATATCTGTACCTGATTCTTCTATTAATAGAGATATTTTTGGAATAATTTCAAAAAATAATATTTCAAGTATTCAGATATTTCAAATGCGATCGGGGAAATTAGTAGGACGAATTGGATATAGTCAGGAAATGGATAATCTTAGTGAAGAAGAAATCTTACAAAAAGTTTTAGAAGAACATTATATTAATGTAGATAGTGTTGAAATTCCAAGAGAAATTTTAATTCAATTTGAACTTCCTAGTAAAATTATTCTCGAAGAATGGTTGAGTGATACTAAAAATAGAAAGGTTAAAATAATAAATCCTAAAAGAAATAAAAAATTTAAAACAATAGAATTAGTTATTAAAAATGCAAAATTAGAACTAGATAGAATTTTAAATGTTGTAGAAGAGAATGAATCAGCCTTAGAGGATCTTTCAAACATATTAGATTTAAGTTCTCCTCCAAAAAGAATTGAGGGTTATGATATTAGCCATATTCAAGGAAGTGATACCGTTGCATCTCAAGTTGTATTTATTAATGGATTACCATCAAAACAAAACTATAGAAAATATAAAATAAATAATTCAAATGTTTTTATTGGCCATAGTGATGATTTTGCATCAATAGAAGAAGTAATTTTCAGAAGATTTAAGAAATGGTCAAGATTCAAAATTGAAGGAGGTGATTTTTCTTTATTATTTGATAAGAAGAAAAGTAAATTAGATAATGCATTATTAACAGATTGGCCTGACTTGGTAATGATAGATGGTGGTAAAGGTCAACTTAGTTCCGCTTTAAAAGCTTTAAAGACTCTAGATTTAATAGATGAAGTAAATATTTGTTCTTTAGCTAAAAGAAATGAAGATATATATATTCCTGGATCAACGAGCCCACTAAATACTAATAAAGATCAGAAAGGTATCCTACTTCTTAGAAGAGTTAGAGATGAGGCACATCGATTCGCTCTTAGTTTTCATAGGAATAAAAGAACTAATCGTATGAAAAGATCACAATTAAATGAAATACCAGGCATTGGTTCAGCAAGAATAAGAGATTTATTAGAACATTTTAATTCTATTGATGCTATTAGACTTGCAAATATAAATGATTTATTAGAGGTTAAAGGATTAGGAGAGAGAAAAGCAAAAGCAATTTTTAATTACTTTCATGAAATTTAAATAAAAAATAATAAATATTTTTTTATTTATAGATGTTTATAATTTAGTTTTTTTACTACTTATTAACTAATATAAATTAAGTTGATAAAAAAAAGTGTTCTGGAGAAAATCAAGACTTCTTATTTTATATTCTACTGTTGATGGACATACTAAAAATATATGTGAATACATAAGTAAAAATTTAAAAAAACGTAAGAATATATCCATCTATTCTATAGAAGAATCAAATAAAGCTAAACTTTCAGATTTCGATGAAGTTGTTATCGGGGCCAGTGTGAGGTACGGTTACCATAGAAAAAATGTATATGATTATATATTGACTAACAAAGATATCTTGAATATGAAAAAAACTGTATTTTTCTCATTAAATTTAACGGCTAGAAAACCAGAAAAGAATTTACCTACTACTAATCCATATATTGTAAAGTTTTTAAAAAAAGTTGAATGGGATCCTACCATCCAAGATGTATTTGCGGGTAAATTGGATTATCCAAAATTAGATTTTTTAAATAAATTAGCAATATTATTTATCATGATAATAACCAATGGTCCAAAAGATATATCAAAAAAATATGAATTAACAGATTGGAATCGAGTTGATAAACTTGTCAGTGCAATAAACAATTTTTAATTATTGTAATATGAACAAGAAAGAATTAATTGAGTTAACTAGATGTATTAATAAAGAAAGTTGTCCTAATGATATTAATTTTCACTGTCACACAACATTTAGTGATGGAAGTCTTAATCCTTCAGATTTATTGGATCAAGCTTATAGAAATAATTTAAAATATTTATCCATAACTGATCATCATAGCGTTAAGGCCCATATTCATATAAAAAAATATAATTTGATGAATAAATATCCTTTTAATTCTATAAAATTAGTTTCTGGTATAGAAATTAATTGTTTGTTAAAAGGCTGTTTAGTACATCTATTGGGATTGGGTATAGATATTTATCATAGATCTTTATATCCATATGTTCAGGGGGAATCTCCAGTTGGATTAGATTTACAAGCAAAGTCAGTTTGTAGAGCAATAAATGATGCAGGGGGTTTATCATTCCTAGCTCATCCTGCACGCTATAGAATACCTTTTAATGACTTAATAAATGAAGCTCTTTCTATTGGTATTGATGGGATTGAAGTTTGGTATGATTATTCTCTTCAGAAGATTTGGGAACCAAGTTTATTTATTTGTGAAAAAATAGATTTATTAGCTAATAAATATAACTTATTGAAGTCCTGTGGAACCGACAGTCATGGTTATTCATTGCTTGGTAGATAATTAAAATTCATTTTTTTCAATTTTATTATCCATACTATTAATTATTAATTTTAAATTTTCCTTTATTTCATTAGAACTTATTTTCCACATCCCTCTATTAATTAATTCTAAAAATCTTTCTGAAATATCTCTTAAAGCCCAAGGATTATTATCCATAAAAAATTTATTTAAATTTTTATCGCACAACCACGTTTTATATATTGATTCGTATGCCCAACTTGATACGAGATTTGTAGTTGCATCATACCCATAAAGATAATCTAAAGTTGCCGAAAACTCAAAGGCACCTTTATATCCATTTTCCATCATCCCTTTTATCCATTTTGGATTTAAAACCCTAGTTCTAATAACTTTATCTAACTCTTTTGATAATTTAGTTACTTTAGAATTTCTAAACTTTGATAAGTCACCATAATAAATTTGTGGGGATGAACCAGATATTTTTTTTATTGCAGATGTTATTCCTCCTTGAAACTGATAATAATCATCTGAATCTAAGATATCGTGCTCCTTATTATCTTGATTATGCATGACAACTTGAATATCTTTTAATATCTTTTCAAATTCATCTCTTCCATATGTACCTTCTATATCCTTGTCATATTTATAATTACTCCAACTTAAATAAGCATCAGCAAGATCATCATTAGTCTCCCAAGAAGAATTAGAGATTAATTCTTGTAAACCAGCTCCATAACAACCTGGAGCTGATCCAAAAATACGAAATATAGATTCATTATTTCTAAATTTTGCGGCAAGAGGGTTGTCTTCTTTTGATTCTTTTAATTTAGAAATTAAGTCTACGGCTTTTGAAACAATTTTAATAAGTTCAGGAAATGAATCCCTAAACATACCTGATATTCTTAGTAATACGTCTACTCTTGGTCTTCCTAAAACACTTAGTGGAATAATTTCAAGGTCTATTACTTTCCTTGAGGGACCATCCCATAAGGGTCTTACACCCATTAGGGCTAGAACCTGACAAATATCCTCTCCACCATTTCTCATCGTGGATGTGGCCCAGAGGGAAATGGCCAAAACTTCAAGATCAGTTCCATTTTCTTGTTTATATAAAGTTAAAATTTGCTCAGCAGATTGACTACCCGCAAACCATGCAGATTCAGTAGGTAAAATCCTTGTATCTATCGAATAGAAGTTTTTTCCTGTAGGTAGGACTTCTAATTTACCTCTTGTAGGAGCTCCTGATGGCCCACTTTTTATAAATGATCCTTTTAAAGATGAAACAAAGGCAAATTTTTCGGATTTATATGAATTAATAAGAGGGACATATATTTCATTTTTTAATTTTTTAAAATAAGAATATGAATTATTTGATTTCAAAAATATATCAAAAACCTTATTATTCTTTTTGTTTTCAAATTCATCTAAATATATTTCTTTTTTGTAAAATTTATAATAAATTAAATATTTTGCTTGTATTTCTAAGAAATCTAATGCTTTTCTAAAGCTATTAATTCTATTTTTTGATAATGAATTTAATATTTCTTGATCGTCTTTACAAAGTGACTGGCTGAAATTATTTGTCCAAGGATTTAATTTTAATTTTAGTAAGTAAGAAATATATTGTATTAGTCCAAGTCTATTTGCTGTTGGAACTCTTGATATACACAATATCAAATTAATTTCATCAATTATATTTTGTCTAGAACCAAAAGTATGTAATCCTGTTCTTATTTGAGATTCCTTAAGTTCACATAAGTATGAATCTAACTCTTCAATTATATTTGGATTATTTATATCAATAATATCTTTAAATTCCTTTAAAACTAATTCTTTGATAAATTCTTCTAATTTTTTTATTCTATCTGATCCTAATAGCTTTGCTTCATAATATTCATCAACTAATTGCTCTAAATTTGCAAGATAGCCATATAGTTCTGATCTATCCAAGGGTGGAGTAAGGTGATCAACTATTGTTGCATGCGTTCTTCTTTTAGCTTGAGAACCCTCTCCGGGATCATTTACTATAAATGGATATATATATGGAATGGGCGGTATTACAATTTTAGGAAAGCAATTTTCGCTTAATCCTATAGCTTTACCTGGTAGCCACTCAGTTGTTCCATGTTTTCCTATATGACAAATTACATTTGCCTTGAAAATATTTTCTATCCAATAATATTGAGCTAAATATCTATGTGGAGGCGGGAGGTCTGGAGAATGAAGATCTTTTTTAGAATCAGGATCATATCCTCTTTGAGGTTGAATTAAAATGCATACATTTCCAAAAATAATTCCATTAATAGAAAATCCTTTTTTTTCAAGATCTTTAGAATCTTTTGGATTCCCCCATCTTTTTAAAACTTTATTTTTTGATATTTTTGGCAAACTATTCCAAAATTCTAAATATGATTCAATAGAGATAAAATCTAATGGTTCATTGTTAAATGTTTCAGGATCATTTGTCCTCAATTTTATTAATTTTGCCATTAATTCTTTACAGCTTTTTGGGATATTATTTTCTGATATATGATATTTTTCTTGATTCAACCATGAAAGGATATTTAAAATTGATTTCGGTGTATTTAATCCAACTCCATTAGCTATTCGACTATTTTTTATAGGATAATTTGAAATAACCAAACAAACTTTTTTATCTTTATTTTTTAAAGATGATAACTTTAGGTAATTTGAAACTAATTTTGTTAACCACTTTAAGCCAAATAAATTAACTTCATAATTGGTTATTTCACTACAAAGAGTTTTATTAATAGATTTTGTCTCTTTGAAAGCGAGTGGAAGTGTAGTAATTCTCCCATCAAATTCCGGAATTATTATTTGCATTAATAGATCTAATGAATTCAAACCAATTGTTGATGAATGCCAGGAATCTTTTGAACTTGATGAGGTAAGAATTTGAAATACCGGTAATTTTAGTTTGTTAAATAAATTCATATTAATATTTTTATTATTTCTATAAGAGTTAATTGATGAATTAAATGAAGTAGTTGTGAGTATTAATTTAATATTTTTACTTTTTACAATTCTTGAAATTTTTTTTTGTATTGAATCATTTTTAAGTGAAGATACAAAAATAGTTTTAGGAGAAAAACCATTTTTTCTTAATTCTCTATTAAGTGCGTTTGTGAGTTTAATTTCATTAGCTAGAAATAATGATCTATATGAAATGATCCCAATTTTTATACCATTTTCTTCCCTCCAATCATATAAATATGGATCAGGATAACTTTTTACTTTTAAAAATTTACTAGGAATATCATTCTTATTTTTAAAAATGAACTCTAAACAATTTAAAAATTTGTGATAATTTGCTTTCCCACCTTCTCTTAATAATTTTGATAATTTTAATGAAATTTCTAAATTAATATTACCTAATTCGTTCAAAGAGATATCTTGATCTTGAGTACCAGATAAAATAATAAGTTTTTTTCTTTTATCTATAAGAGACCAGTTTTGTAACTTTTCTATACCATAACTCCAAGTCCCTTTATCACCGAATATTCTCAATACAACTATTTTTGCACTTTTTATTGTTTTATTTATATAGTGATCTATTTGTGAAGGTGTTTGCAAATACGATATGTGGATAGCTCTAATATTATTTTTTATTAGGCTAAATTTATTTTTAGTTACTAATTCAGATAATATATTTAAATCTGCTTGTACACTTGTAATGTAAATAAAATCAGCTTTTGGTTGCTCTATAATATCTATATCATTGTTTTCAATTGAAGCAATATTTAATATCCTATGCATTTACAAATATAAATTAGGTTTAGAATAGTTAGGTATGTTAAATAAAGCATAACTCATTTTCAAAAATTAATATGCATCAATTTCTTCCATATGCTTGGTTTGATGGCAAATGTATACCATTTAATGAAGCCAAAATATCTATAGCC
Organism: uncultured Prochlorococcus sp.; assembly: GCA_964433825.1. Taxonomy (GTDB): domain Bacteria; phylum Cyanobacteriota; class Cyanobacteriia; order PCC-6307; family Cyanobiaceae; genus Prochlorococcus_A. Next base: position 21,956 of record CAYSSQ010000015.1, read on the forward strand.
ACTCACGCACTACATTATGGAACAGCAGCTTTTGGAGGCATGCGAGCTATTCCGGACCCAGAGAATCAAAATGAATTCCTCTTATTTAGAACAGACAAACATATAAAAAGGTTAACTCAAAGTGCAAAATTGCTTCTTTCAGAAATAAGCGAAGATTATATTTTTAATTCGCTAAAATTGCTAATTAAAAAAAATAATCCTGATAGGCCTATTTATATCCGACCCTTCATTTATACAAGTGATCTTGGAATAGCTCCAAGGCTGCATAATATAGAAACCAATTTCTTTATTTATTGTATAGAGCTTGGAGACTACCTTTCACCTGAAGGTGTTTCCTGTCGAATGAGCAGTTGGACAAGGCAAGAAGATAGATCTTTACCCTTGAGAGGTAAAATAAGTGGTGCATACATTACAAGCTCATTAGCAAAAACCGAAGCAAGTCTATCTGGGTTTGATGAGGCATTATTATTAAATTCAAATGGCAAAGTAAGTGAAGCCAGTGGTATGAATTTATTTATAGTTAGAAATGGTGAGTTAATTACCCCTGGAGTTGATCAAGATATTCTTGAAGGTATAACCCGTCTTAGTGTTATTGAGTTAGCAAAATCTTTTGGAATTAATGTTATTGAAAGAGCTGTAGATAAAACCGAATTATTTATAGCAGATGAAGTATTCCTTACTGGTACAGCAGCAAAAATAACACCAGTTAAAAAAATTGAATCAACCAAACTTAATACAAATAGACCAATAATGAATAAATTGAAATCAAAGCTTATTGAAATAACAGAAGGACGTTCTAAAGATTATGATGATTGGGTTACTAGAATTAAACTTACAAACTAATTTTTAAACTAAGCAATTAATGTCATTCTTTCGTAATTATTTAAAAAGGGATGATAAACCTATCATCATTTTCGATGGAGGTACTGGAACATCATTCCAAAATATGAATCTATCTGCCTTAGATTTCGGAGGTGATGATCTTGAGGGTTGTAATGAGAATCTTGTATTAACTAATCCTAAAGCTGTTGAAGATGTTCATAATGCATTTTTAGAGTCTGGTTGTGATGTAATAGAAACTAATACTTTTGGAGCTTCTTCTATTGTTCTAGAGGAATATAATATCTCTGATAAAGCTTATGAAATAAATAAAAGAGCTGCTTTAATTGCAAAAAAATGTGCTAAAAAATATTCTTCTTTAGACAAACCAAAATTTGTAGCAGGCTCAATTGGTCCAACGACAAAATTACCTACATTGGGTCATATAAGCTTTGATGAATTAAAGGCTTCATATAAAGAGCAAGTTAATGGCCTAATAGATGGTGGAGTTGATCTTTTATTAATAGAGACTTGCCAAGATGTACTGCAAATCAAATCTGCTCTTCTTGCTGTAAAAGAATCCATTGAAATATCCAAAAAAGATATACCAATAATGGTCTCAATAACAGTTGAGATGACAGGTACTATGCTTGTAGGATCGGATATCTCTTCAGCTTTAACGATATTAGAACCCTACAAAATAGACATATTAGGTCTAAATTGTGCAACTGGACCAGAGCAAATGAAAGAGCACATTAAATATCTTTCAGAAAATTCACCTTTTGCAATTAGCTGTATTCCAAATGCTGGCTTACCAGAAAACATTGGGGGTGTAGCACATTACAAGTTAACTCCTTTAGAACTAAAAATGCAATTAATGAATTTTATATATGATTTTAACGTTCAAATCATTGGAGGATGTTGCGGTACAACACCAAAACATATTAATTATCTTTCTAAAATGGTTTCAGAAGTTAAGGAAAATTGTAATTTTGAAAAAAGGGATTCGAAAAATAATTTTATTCCATCTGCCTCCTCAATATATAATTCTGTATCTTACAAACAAGACAATTCAATTCTGATAGTTGGAGAAAGATTAAATGCTAGTGGTTCTAAAAAAGTTAGAGATCTATTAAATAAAGATAATTGGGATGGACTTATATCAATAGCAAAACAACAACAAAAAGAAAATGCACACATATTAGATGTCAATGTTGATTATGTAGGTAGAGATGGAGTAAGTGATATGAGAGAGTTAACGTCAAGATTAGTAACTAATATAAATCTACCTCTTATGATTGACTCCACTGATTCTGATAAAATGGAGAGTGGTTTAAAAACAGTTGGCGGTAAATGTATTATTAATTCCACAAATTATGAAGATGGAGATGAACGTTTTAATACAGTATTACACTTAGCCCAGGATTATGGAGCTGGTTTAGTAATTGGAACAATAGATGAAGATGGAATGGCTAGAGATTCAGAAAAGAAGCTTAATATAGCAAAAAGGTCAATAATGAAGACAAGGGAGGAAGGATTAGCAGATCATGAAATATTTTTTGATCCATTAGCTTTACCAATTTCTACAGGAATAGAGGAAGATAGATTAAATGCTAAAGAGACAATAGAAGCAATTACTAAAATACGTAATAACATAAAGGATTGTCATATAATTCTTGGGATTTCAAATGTGAGCTTTGGTTTGTCTCCACTTGCAAGAATTAATTTAAATTCAATATTTCTTGATGAATGCATAAAAGCAGGATTAGATACGGCAATTCTAGCTCCAAATAAAATACTTCCATTATCAAAGATTAAAGAAGAGACTAGAAAATTATGTTTAGATCTAATTTATGATAAAAGAATTTTTAATAATAATATTTGTACTTATGATCCATTAGTCGAACTGACGAAATTATTTCAAAATCTTTCTGTAAACGATTTAAATAAAGTAGCTAATAATTATGAAAATTTAACAAATGAGGAAAAACTAAAAAATCACATTATTGATGGAGAAAAAATTGGATTAGAAGAACTTTTAAAGGAAGGTTTAGAAAAATATAAGCCGCTAGAAATTATAAATACATTTTTACTCGATGGAATGAAGGTTGTAGGAGATTTATTTGGGTCAGGACAAATGCAATTACCATTTGTCCTTCAGTCAGCCGAAACTATGAAATATGCGGTTTCTATATTAGAGCCATTTATGGAAACTACAGAAGATAAAGTATCAAAAGGTAAATTCCTTATAGCTACAGTTAAAGGTGATGTACATGATATCGGCAAAAACTTAGTTGATATAATTCTTACTAATAATGGTTATGACGTCATTAATCTTGGAATTAAACAAGATGTGACAGCAATTATTGATGCCCAAAAGTTGCATAAAGCTGACTGTATTGCGATGAGCGGTTTACTTGTAAAATCTACTGCATTTATGAAGGATAATTTACTGGCTTTTAATGATGCGAATATTAAAGTACCAGTTATTTTAGGTGGAGCAGCCTTAACACCAAAATTTGTTAATGAGGATTGTAACTCTATATATAATGGCAAAATTTTATATGGTAAAGATGCTTTTACAGATCTCAAATTCATGAATGAATATATGGCTAATAAAAAAGTAGGGAATTGGTCTGATACTGAGGGTTTCTTAGATGATAAAAATATAAAAATAAAATTACCTAAGTCAATTTCTAAAAAAGATTCGACAAAAAAATCACAGATTAAATCAGTAGAGAAAAAACTTGAAATAAATGAAAATTTTAATAGATCTTCGAATACGAAAGAGGAATCACCAGTTATAGCTCCATTTTTAGGTACAAGAATAATTTCTGGTGAAGATATTAATATTAACGATCTATTATATTTTCTTGATAAGAAAGCATTATTTGCAGGTCAATGGCAATTAAAAAAGAAGCGTGATCAGTCATTAGATGAATATATATCCTACTTAGACTCATATGCTGAACCATTACTTCAAAAATGGATAGATATTATTAGTGAGCAAAAATTAGTAAATCCTCAAGCAGTGTATGGATATTTTTTATGTGGAAGAGTTAAAAATAGCATATTAATTTTTAATGAAAAGGGAACAAAAGAAATAGCTAAATTTAAATTCCCCAGACAAAAATCAGGAAATAAATTATGTATTGCAGATTTTTATGCAGATTTGAAAACAGATAACATTAAAGATTGTTTTCCTATGCAAGCGGTTACTATGGGCGATATTGCAAGTGAATATTCACAGAAATTATTTAATGAAGATAAGTATAGTGATTATTTAATATTTCATGGTTTAACTGTACAACTAGCAGAGGCATTGGCCGAATATGTACATGCAAAAATAAGAATTGAATGTGGATATGGGTCTTTAGAACCAAATAATAATAAAGGCATACTTTCTCAGAAGTATAGAGGTTCTAGATTTTCATTTGGTTACCCAGCATGTCCAAAGGTTTCAGATTCAAATATTCAATTAGAACTTTTACAAGCTTCTAGAATAAATTTAACTATGGATTCATCTGAGCAATTACATCCAGAACAAAGTACTACAGCAATTATCTCAATGCACTCAAAAGCAAAATACTTTAGTGCATAATAACCATATAATTGATAGTAAAATTAATTTTTTTCTAAATACTCTATGACGTCCTGCTGAAATTGATCCATTTCCTCTGGATCGCTTAAATCGACTCCTTCTCCAGCGGCATTCTGCATTAATTCTAAATAATAAGATGCTCCATCACTCACCAAGAACTCGAGTGCAGATGTCTCATCATTCTCCTTAAAAGCCATATATAAGGCTTTAAAAGCTGAATCTTCAGCGAATTCCCAATCCATAAAGATAAAATTCCCTATAGAATTTTTACCTCTTTACCCCCTACATACGTCAACCTTATTTATTGATAATGTCGTAGTATTTATTATTTTTTCACCTTTTTTAACAATATGAAAAATCAAAATTTTGAAAATAAAGTTGTTTTAAATGTATTAGGAGACGTACTACAGATATGTAGTTGTGAGCCAAAAACTGGCTGGTATAGAGATGGTTATTGTCATTTTGATCTAAATGATTCCGGAAATCATACGATTTGTTGCGTTATGAATACAAATTTTCTTAACTACAGTAAATCACAAGGGAATGATCTTGTTACTCCAATGCCTGAATATTCGTTCCCGGGTCTAAGACCAGGCGATCATTGGTGTATTTGTTTGGAGAGATGGAAACAAGCATTACTCGATGGCTTAGCTCCACAAGTTATCTTAGAGTCAACAAATAAAGTTGTTTTAGAATCAATTTCACTGGAAATATTGAAGAAACATAGATTCAAAGGTAATTAATCTAATATTAAATTTATTTCTGTTTTTAATTTTACTAATTGATATATAATTTTTAAATGATTAAAGAAATTTACTGGAGAAAAGCATTAAAGCAAACAGAAATTTCTATAAAGAATAATGCTTTATTTCCATTAAAAACTGTTGATATTTCAAAAGAAATTTATAAGTCAAATGATTTCATTATAAGACAACTAGATACTAGTGTTTTCAGAAAAAATAAGATCATAGGACCTAAGCCTAATCCATTTAGACCTTGGGATAAAAATCTTGAAATAAATTCTATTGGTAAGTTTCATCAATTAATTTTAAATAAATATCCTGTACAAAAAGGACATTTACTTTTAATCACTAATAGATGGAAAGCTCAAAATGGTTGGCTGGAAGAAGAAGATTGGTTAGCTATAAAAAAAGTTAATTTGGACACCACTGGACTTTGGTTTTTTAATAGTTGCAAAGAGGCAGGAGCAAGCCAACCTCATAGACATATTCAATTATTGAGGAGAGATTCATCTGAAAGGAATTGTCCGCGAGAAGATTGGTTTTTAAATTTTCTTAGAAAGAAAAATAATAATAAGTTCAATGACTGTATCGTAGTAAGTAAGTTGGATATTAATAAAAATTATGATTCACTATATAAAATTTATCTGAAATTATCAAGAAAGATCGGATTGGGAAGCCCCAAAACGGATAAAGTCCCAAAAAAAGCTTACAATTTACTAATTACAAATAAGTGGATAGCAATAATAAAAAGATCTAAAGATAATGTTTATGGTTTTAGCATAAACAGTCTTGGATTTGCAGGTTATTTACTTGTAACTGAATTATCAAATATAAGTTACTTGAAAAAAAATGGGCCGGAGAAACTTCTTGAAAACTTTATCTAATTAGTTAACCCTATCCCTCTCTATTTGCTTCTCTAAGACATCGATTGATGCAATTATTGAAGCAGTTTTTCTTTCAAGAGAATCTTTAATGTTATTAAGCATTTCAAGTTTTTTTAATTGAAAAAAGCTTTTGGTTTCTTTATTAGAGGAACATGAAAAAAACATTTTTATTTTTATAATAGTTAATAAGTTTGTACAAACGTGGATATTAAAATTGATCACCCCCTAAAGCCTTTTATTAGAATTCTCGTATGAGACTAATTATTAGTCTAATAGTAATTCCAAAATAATACTTCTGAGATAAATTAACTTTTTATGTAACTAGGTTAAAAATATTTACTTCGTCCTCTTTCTAGTTGAATCATTCTATATGAATTGAAAAGTTGTTAAGTTCCAGAAGATTGCGATAATTTGAACTTATTAAAAAAATAGAACTTAGGTAGTCAGCAACCTAATATAAGACTTATTGGATTTATTATTACTTATCTCATATGAGACTTAATAATAGTCTAGCTATGCTTCACATTTAAGACGTTTAATACTGGTATAATAGAATTTTCCACCCTAAGAAAGGGCAGTATTAAAACAGTCTATGTTGATTAATTAATTTCAAGAAGAATAACTTGTCCTTTAAATGTCCAAGATAAAGATTAAAATTTAAAAGTCTTTTGTTGCAGTAGCTTTTATTATTGCCGTACTGTCTTAGAGACAGTTCCCGTATTTTGCAATTTCTGAATAGCCGTTTTACTTTCAATAGGTGGAATATCGTTTAAGCCATTTGCATCGAACCATGGTGCATTCTCCCAACTAAACCCTTTCCCAAAAGTATTATCTGGGGCTGATACATACCAATGACAAGAGCTGTCAGGTATATCTACGGCGCATTTTGACCAATCATCACTCCATTGAGGAACTTGTACCCAAAGTATTGAAGATAACAGTATTGAAAAGATGTTGATCATATACAGATATTAGGATTAGGTAATAGAAAACTGCGAATAATTATTTGTCTATTATGAGACTTGCTTTAAGACTTATATAAAGACTCATGTAAGACGCTCTGGAATTATTTTTTTTGCCTCGCCAAATATTTTTTTTCAATATTTCTAATTAGAGTGTCATGCATTTCAGCTATATCAGATTCCATTAATGTTTTATTTTTATCTCTATAAGATAGTCTGAATGTATAACTTACAAAATCATTTCCTATATTAGTGTCATTATATATATCGATTAATTGAATATCTTCAAGTAATTTCTTTCCATTTTTTTTCATTTCTAGAATAATCTCTTCAACTAGATATTTCTTATTAAATATTAAATTTATATCCCTCTCAATTTTTGGAACTAATGGATAATTTTTAAATATTGGAATCCATTTATTTTTTCTAGTCGATGCTTCTAAAAGATTTTTTAATTTTATTTGAAAAATATATAATTTTTTCTGAATATTTTTTTCATCAATCAATCTTGGATGTATCTGGCCAAAGAATCCCGCTTCATTACCTTCTATATATAAATTTGCTGTAATTCCTGGATGCATAAAATCATATTTAGAGGAAGGTCTATCTTTAATCAATACATTTAACCTCCCTAATGCTTCTTTAAGCTTTCCTCTCGCTTGAAAATAATCTAAATCTTTTATTTTCCCTAGAGTATGCCATTTATCAAAATTGCTATTACCACTAATTATTCCGCTAATTACTTCCTCCTCAATAGTTGAATTATTAGCATTAAATATATTACCTACCTCAAATATCCAGCAGGAATCTCTTCCCGCTTTATGGTTACTATTACAGATCTTAATGTGTTCTTCCCAAATGTTAGTTCGTAAGCTACTCGTCTCACAAAGAAGTGGATTAGAAATTTTAATCCTATCTTCATTTTCAGGAACAAGGGAAAAAGTTAAAACCTCATTAAATCCTACATTAATAAAATTATCTTTTACTTTTCTCAATGCCTTTTGAGCAGAATTTAAATTGCCGGGTTTTATGGGATTAGGTATATTTTGATCAAATATGTCATAACCAACTAATCTGGCAATTTCTTCAATTAAATCTATTTCTCTTATCAAATCTTGTGATCTATTATCTATAACATTTACATCCCAACCGTATTCTCTATCAATTAATTCACAGCCTATTAATTTCAACTTTTCGGAGATTTCACTATCCTCCAAATATCTTTTTAAAGAGCCTTTTATTTTACTAGGTTTGCCATTTAGTATATTTATCTTACCTAATATCTTATGAATCCTATCTCTTCTTAATTTAATATTTTTATCAATTATTTTAGAGTTATTAGATGAATATAAATTTATATTTCCAATATCAAAAAACTCACTTATTAGACTAATAGCCCTTTTTAAGGAATTTATAGTATTTTTAGAAGATATGCCTTTTTCAAATCGACTACTAGACTCTGTTCTTAAACCTAATTCTTTAGCTGATTTTCTAATAGTAGATGGATTAAAGACTGCGGCTTCTAAAAAAATATTTTTAGTATTTTCACAAACAGCAGTTTCTTGACCTCCTATTACTCCAGCTATTGCTACCGGTTTATCTCCACATGTCACAACAGTTATTTTTGGATTTAAATTATATATATTCCCATCTAGTGCAAGCAATTTCTCGTCATTTTTACCTTTTCTAACACCAAAATCATTGGGCAAAACCTCTTTACCAATTAGCTTTGATAATTTATCTTTATCGAATACATGTAAGGGTTGGCCTTGTTCAAGTAGTATATAATTTGTAATGTCAACAAGTAAATTAATAGATTTAATATCGGATTTCTCTAATCTATCTTTTAACCATTCAGGAGATAATAAATTCCCTCTAACATCATTTAAAGGAGCTATCGTGTAAATACAATTAGAGTCAATTGCATCTATGCAAAGATCAATAGCCTCAAGCTTTTTTAGATTAAAATTCAATTTGTTATCGATCTTAGGCATTTTGAAGTTAGTTTCTAGTAAAGCTGATATTTCTCTAGCTATACCGATAACAGACATTCCATCAGGACGATTAGCAGTAATTGCAAGATCATATATATAGTCCTTCAGAGATAAGATTTCAGACGCTTTTGTACCTAATTTAAAATTTTTAGCAATATTATTATCAATAATCTTAATCCCTTCACTTTTTTCTTCTAAACCTAATTCTTCAAGAGAACAAATCATTCCCTTACTTTTTATACCTCTAATTTCAGTTTCCTTTATTTTTAAATTTATTTTTTCTAGATAAGAGCCTATAGTTGCCACATATACAAAGATATTTGACCGAATATTATTAGCACCACAAATAATCTGTAAATTTTCAGAAGAACCAATATCAACAATACAAATAGATAATTTATCTGAATCAAGATGCTTATCAACGGACAATACCTTTCCAAGTACAATTCCCTCAACCTTTTGAGCGCAGTTTATGAGCGACTCAACTTCAAAACCTCCGATAGATAGTTTTTCAGCCAAATCTTCTGGATCTGTATTAATCTGGACTAATTCCATTAACCAATTTTGTGAAACTTTCATATATTATTTTTAAAAGGATACTAAAAGATAAGAAGGTACTTTCAAAATAGATTGTTTAACCTGTACAATAGAAAATTATACCTTAACGTATTAATTAAAATGGCCAAAAAAGGCACCAGGATAGTTGTAACTCTTGAATGTACAGAATGT
>CAYSSQ010000016.1:0-30947 GCA_964433825.1 uncultured Prochlorococcus sp.
TTCTTATCACTATTTAAAGGTTTGTGTAAAAATATATTTAATATGTAATCTTTTTATGGAAAGAATTCCTGAACCCGAGTTAATGCAATCTAGAAAGCAAGTAGAATCTTATATTGAAGGTGACTTCTCGAAGGGAGAAAAAGAATTTATAGAATTTATAAATGCTTATTTAGTATCTAATGAAATAAATTTATCCAGTGATGACTTAATAGTAGATTTAGGTTGTGGCCCAGGGAATATTACTGAAAAAATATCATTAAATTGGCCTGATGTAAAAGTAATTGGTATTGATGGTTCAAATGAAATGATTAACGAAGCTCAATCAAGAAAAAATCTTAGTAAAAATAAACAGTCATATAAAAATATAAAATATGTGTGCGCTGATATTAAATATTTAGAACTAAATAAGATTTCTTCTAAAACAAATGTCACTCTTTTGGTAAGTAATAGTCTTATTCATCACATAAATAATATTGACCATTTCTTTGATTGCATAACTAATTTATCAACAAAAAATACAATAAATTTTCATAAAGATCTAAAAAGACCAAAAGATGAAAAAACTGCACTTAAACTTAAACAAGAATGTAATTTAATCTACAACAATACTTTGACAAATGATTATTATGCATCTTTAAAAGCCTCATATAAAAAAAATGAACTATTAAGCATTATTTCTGAGAGAAAGCTTTCCTCCTTAGATGTAATTGAAGATGGTGATAAGTATTTAATTCTTTATGGTAGGGTTTAGAATTGGGTAAATTTATTTGCAATTTAGTGATTTAGTTTAATGAGTTTAAGTACGGGAAAATCAAACAGTGATGATATTGAAAGTGCGGTGAATAAGAGAAGAAATTTTGCTATTATTTCGCACCCAGATGCTGGTAAGACAACCTTGACAGAGAAACTCCTTTTATATGGCGGAGCAATTCAGCAAGCAGGAGCAGTCAAGGCAAGAGGAAATCAAAGGAAAGCAACTTCTGATTGGATGGAAATTGAAAAACAAAGAGGAATTTCAATTACTTCAACAGTTTTACAATTTGAATATGATAAATCTGTTATAAATCTTTTAGATACGCCTGGACATCAAGATTTCTCTGAAGATACTTATAGGACTTTGGCTGCAGCTGATAATGCTGTAATGCTTGAAGATGCTGCAAAAGGTCTAGAACCTCAAACCAGAAAACTTTTTGAGGTATGCAAAATGAGAAAGATTCCTATATTTACTTTTATTAATAAGATGGATAGACCAGGAAGAGACCCATTGCTGTTATTAGATGAAATTGAATCGGAGCTTGGTTTAATAACTTTACCCATTAATTGGCCAATTGGAAGTGGAGATGAATTTAAAGGTGTAATAGATAGGGTTAGTAAGGAAGTAATATTATTTGATAAGGCATTAAGGGGAAAACAATCAGCAGAAAAAAGAATTAAGCTAAATGATAAAAATATTGATAAATATTTTGAGAAGGAAATTCTTAATAATGCTATTGAGGAGCTAGAGCTCCTTGATGAGGCTGGGGCAAAATTAGATGATACAAAAGTTTTAAAGGGTGATATGACTCCCGTCTTCTTTGGCTCTGCAATGACTAATTTCGGTGTAAGACCATTTCTAAATAGTTTTTTAAAAATGGCAAAAAAACCATCTTCGAGAAGTAGTAATAAGGGAGATGTAGAACCAACAAATTCCGAATTTAGCGGATTTGTTTTTAAACTTCAAGCAAATATGGATCCCAAGCATAGAGATAGAGTGGCATTCGTCCGTATATGTAGTGGTAAATTTGAAAAAGATATGTCAGTTAAACACTCTCGAACTGGGAAGACAATAAGATTGTCAAGACCCCAGAAAATCTTTGGACAAGATCGAGAAGTTGTTGATGATGCTTATCCTGGAGATGTAATTGGTTTAAACAACCCAGGTATGTTTTCTATCGGTGATACTTTATACACAGGCTCTCATCTTGAATATGAGGGAATACCTTGCTTTAGTCCTGAAATATTTAGCTGGTTAAGGAATCCAAATCCCTCTGCATTTAAGAATTTTAGAAAAGGTGTTAACGAATTAAGGGAAGAGGGTGCTGTTCAGATACTTTATGATACTGATGAAAGTAAAAGAGATCCAATCCTTGCAGCAGTAGGTCAACTCCAACTTGATGTGGTAAAACATCGCCTCAAAAATGAATATGGTGTTGAATCTATACTTGAATCGATGCCATATCAATTGGCTAGATGGGTTTCTGAGGGTTGGACAGCTTTAGATGAAATAGGAAGAATATTTAATTGTAAAGTGGTCAAAGACTCTTGGAATAGACCTGTTGTTTTATTTAAAAATAATTGGAATCTAAATCAAACTCTTGAAGATTATCCAAATTTGAAATTAAACAATGTCGCACCAGTTGTTAGTGGCGTTGAACCAATTGATTTATAAAAGTCTTAATGATTACTAAAATTAGTTAGGCTATTTACTATATTGTTAAAAAAAAACATTGGACAATAAGAGAAACAAAAATAATCCTGAGGAAACCCCTTATGAAATTCTAGGAATTAGTAAAGATGCTAATTTTGAATTAATTCAAAAGGCTAGAGATGAAAAAGTTAAGGAGGCTGGAGATAATTTAATAGCGAAAGCAAAAATAGAATCATCGTATGATCAACTTTTGATGGGGAGCTTAAAAGCAAGACAATTAGGTAGTGTCAGTTCTGAGGCTCAAAATGCTTCTCTTAAGGAAAATCAAAATAATAGAAGTATCAATAGTCAATTCCCTCTTTTATCTAAAATCAAAAATTTAAATAAAAATTCTGAGAATAAAACACAAAATTTTTCTTTTCCAAATATTTCTTCAAGCTCTATAGATCAATTACCTATCAAACTATCAATTGGTTTGCTCTTTATATTAATTCTTTTTATCAGTCCTGATACATATAATAGGTTGTTGCTTTCATTATCAACTTTAATTCTTACTTATGTTCAATTAAAGTCTGGGAAAAGATTCATTGGTGCATTGGGGTGGAGTGTTACTTTCTTGTCATTAGGATTGATCTTTGGTGGTTTATTAGAATCAAATTCTCTTCTTCAAGAAATTTCTAATAATTCTTTATCCGTCCAAAAAATTCAAAGTATTCCGGCTGTTTTAATACTCTGGATAGGCATAATTTTTCTTTAATTAGACTTTAAAGAATGATTTTTAACATCTCTTCAATTTCTTCATAAGATATTAAATATATATTTTTACAAAACTCGCATACAAGTTCAGCTTTTCCTTCTTTTTCTAGAATATCTTTTAAATCTTTTTTATCAAGCATTTTCATTGCATTAAGACTTCTTTCCCTAGAACATCTGCATTTGAATTCAACATTTTGTGTTCTAGCCTTTTCTGAAATTGTTTTGTCATCTATATCAGGAAAAATATCTGTGATTAACGATAATAGATTGTTATTTGATTTACTAAGGATTTCACTAAATGAACTTATCTCCTTACATCTTTCTTCTAATAAAGATACGAGGAGAGGATCTGTCCCCTTTTTGGGTAAAACTTGAGCTAGAAGGCCTCCGCAACATATAAGTTTTTTATTCTTAAACTGTTCTCCTAAAAAGACAGCTGAAGGTGTTTGTTCAGAATATAGTAAATAGGATGCGAGGTCCTCTGCAATATTTCCATTTACTAACTCTACTGTGCTTGTGAAGGGATCTCCAGAACCATTATCTCTAATTACATTTAAATAACCTGTTCCTACAGCTTTTTTGAAATTGAAGGAAAACTTATCAGCCTCCTCCCTTAAAGGATCTAACTCTAGATTAGGATTTCCTACATATCCTCTGATCTTGCCATCCCTCCCAGCATCAACTAAAAGACCATTTAATGGACCATCTGATCTAATTCTAAAAGTTACTCTACCATGATTTATTTTCATCGAACTTGCTAGTAAAAGGGAGGCATTAAAAGCTCTCCCTATAATGGCAGTTGTTAAATAAGAAAGATTATGTCTAAATTGAGCTTCATTTGTAGAATTTGTAGTAGAAACAGCTACTAATCTGATACCACCTTTAGCTGCTGTAGCACGAACAATTTTATCTATCATTTAGTTAACTCTCCTAAAGATTTGATCCTCCCTTTATCAAGGATAAAATTCGTGGTAGATAGATTATTAAATAATTCAGCCTCATGAGTAGCTAATATAATGGTTTTTTTCATTCTAAGTCCATGAATAAGATTTTTTACATCATTTTTCATAGACCAATCAAGACCGGCTGTTGGTTCATCCATTAATATAATTTTGGGATCCCTTAAAAGCTGAACGGCTACTGCTAACCTTCTCTGCTGACCTCCACTAAGATTTTCTGGTGGCATTGATAAATTAATATTAGAAAGACCAACCTGATTAAGCACATTATCAATGATATTTCTATTAATGAATTTATGACCAATTTTTAATTCTTTCCCAACAGAAGAACCAATAAAAAATCTTTCAGGGAATTGAAAAACAATTCCGCAAAGCCATCTCCTTTGCCTAGAAGAGATTTTCTTATTATTCCAAAAGATATCTCCTTTTTGCTCTGACAGAAGGCCCCCAACTATTTCTAATAAAGATGTTTTCCCCGACCCGCTCTTACCAGATATTAATACTATTTGCTTATCTATTACCTTCATATTTATATCCTCTAAGGTCTTTTTATTACTAGTTGGATGTTGATACGTGATTTTTTTTATTTCCAATATCATTTAGTTTGAATAGTAAATATTAATTGTGATTATTTAAATAACAAACTTATAATAATTGATAATAGTGAAATCAAACAAATTTAAATGAATGTTTTGTTTAGAGAAGTTGATCCTTTTAATTGTTGGATTTGGATAAAGTTTTTTGAGTTGCCTAGTCAAGCTGAAAAAAATTATTTGGATGGAGTATTTGATAGCTGGTATGTCCTAGGAAGATTAGGTGGCTTTAATTCAGAAAATCTCCAAACCCATGAAGAAGGAAGCGATTTGAGTTGGATGTCATATGATAATGAACTTTCTAGATCATCTATCCCCTCTCTTATGCATAATTTAGGCGAGTTGGAATATCAAAATCTATGGTCTCGCTGTTGGGTAGATTTTGGGACCTCTGATGCACTATCTTTAGACATATTAATAAATGCATTAATTCAGGTTTCTAATGATTATGTGAAAATTGATTCAATCGTCATAGGTGGTGAAAATGAGGATTGGGTTATAGAAGATCATCCAGATCTGGTTTTTAGAAATTAATTAAATTTATGCAAGGCTTACCAAGATTAATAATTTCAAGTGATAGATTCAAATTATCAAAAAACAATATTTTAGAATTAACACAAAATGAATCTCATTATCTTTATAAGGTGATGAGAAAATCAATTAATGAAGAAATTTTAATTACCGATGGTGAAGGATCATTATGGAAAGCAAAAATATTAAAGAGTAATTTTGTTGAGATAGCAGATTTGAAGAAGCCTTTTTTATCGCAAAAACCAAAATCTTGCCTTCTTGGATTGGCAACTTCTATCCCAAAGAATGGATTTGAGGATATCTTAAAAATGTCTACGGAAATAGGGATTGATGTAATTCAACCTTTAGTTACTGATAGACAGATAAAGAAATTAAAAAATATATCAGCCAAAGAATTAAGATGGAATTCAATACTTGATGAATCTGTTGAACAATGCGAAAGATTATGGAAACCAAAGCTTCTAAAAACTATAACTATCTCTAATTGGATTCCTACAGTTATTGAAAAAGATTTTATTTCAATATCTGCAACAAGAATCGAAAATTCTAAAAGTTTAAAAAAATGGTTGAAAGAAATTGGGAGTAACTCAATCAAAGAAAATAAAATCTTTTGGAATGTTATTGGTCCTGAGGGTGGATGGTCCCATAATGAAATAAGTTCATTTATTAAATATAAAATTCAACTTGTAAAACTTTCAGATGCTATTTTAAGAACCTCAACAGCAGCAATAAGTGCATCATTTATTTTAAATCAATGGAGAAATGAAAAATTTAAAATGTGCTAGGTTTTAAAAATGCAGTTAATTTTTGGAAACTTTATTTTTGGGTTTTGTTTGAACTTCTTATTGATTTTGTTGTTTTCAAAATTACCTATAATGACAAATAAAGGTTGGTTTAGTGCTGGTATATTAGGCACTATTTTATGGGGTTGTTTATCATGGCAAGGATGGCTTGCTGTTGTTTTATATTTAATACTTGGTTCTCTTGTTACAAAAATTGGTTATAAATTTAAAAATGAAATTGGCATAGCAGAAAAGAGAGGAGGTAGACGAGGGCCTGAGAATGTTTGGGGATCTGCAGCCACTGGAATGTTTTTTGCAATTCTCATAAAGTTGGATCTTGGGAATTTGACGTATTTGGAAATGGCCTTTGCAGCAAGTTTTGCAGCCAAGTTGTCTGATACATTTGGTAGTGAGATAGGAAAAAGGTTTGGCCAAAATACTTATTTAATTACTAGTTTTAAGAGAGTTCAAAGAGGAACTGAAGGAGGAATAAGTTTAGAAGGAACTTTTGCAAGTCTTATTGGTTCAATACTTATGAGTTATCTAATGATGCTATTAGGATTTATCTCATCTATTGATCAATTATTAATAGTGACAATCTCTGGTTTTATAGCAACTATTTTTGAAAGTATTATAGGTGCAAAATATCAAGAAATATTTAAATTAAGTAATGAATTAGTTAATGCAATTCAGACAAGTTTTGCTTCTCTGATAGCAATAGTAATTTTTGCATTTTATAAATTATAAATGAAATTTCCTTTCATGTTTTCAAGACTGTCTCCATTCTTTTAGTCGATCCCAACTTTTGATACGTTGATAAATCCATAAATGACCATCGGAATTCAGATGAATACCATCTTGAGAAATCCAATTTTTACTTCTTTGATCCGAATACATTTCTTTAAAAGTTGATAAGAAAGGAATATTTTGATTTAGACAAACCTCTTCCATTCGTTTTTCATAGGAACTACAGAATTCATTTGAATACCATAAGCAATCAGCAAATGGCATTTTTTCCTCATTTACAGGGGAGAGGCCCAACACAAATACATCTGTTTTTTTGTTCATTGAATTTATTAATCTTTCTAATCCATATTCGAAACCATCTAACTCCAAAAGGTGCCGCCCATCTTTTTGACCAATTCTTGCCGTATCATTTAAACCAACGCTCAGTAGAATTCCTTTAGGAGTATTCCTCCTCGTCTCACCTCTTGCTAACCATTCTTTTTCCCATCTTGAGGCGACTTTTTCTATTCCATCTCCCCTTACACCAAGTTGATAAATAATTACTTGATTTTGTATATTTATCCATTCTTTTCTTAATCTTTCGCACCACCCTCCTTCTTCATTATCTCCATATCCATAAACAGAACTATCTCCAATGACAATAAGCTGTTTAGGTAACTTATGCACTAACAAAATCTCAGCATTAAGTAATATTTATTTTAAAAAATTCAAATTAAATTTTTTTTGATTTTATCATTAATCAATTCTCCTATTATTACTATTAGACTATAAGATAATAAAATTATAGAAACTTCTTCCCAAGCGAACGAACTTATTGATTCTTGAAGCTGCCAACCCAAACCAATACTCCCAATAATGCCAACTAACGCTGTATCACGTATTAGTATATCTGTTCTATATAGACAATATATTAAATAACTTTTAGCTTGTTTAGAAAATAAACCATAAAGCCAACTAATCCTTTTCTTTGCACCTATGGCATCTAGAGCAATTACTTGATCCAACTCAACATAATTTAAATTTTTCGTCAATAATTTATTTATAATAGATGCGTTATATATCCCTAGTGATAAAGCTGCTAAGGATATAGATGGTTCATTAAACATTAGTAATATTAAAATTGTTATTGGGGGAGGAATTAATCGAAAGAAAAAA
This sequence comes from uncultured Prochlorococcus sp., assembly GCA_964433825.1. GTDB lineage: Bacteria > Cyanobacteriota > Cyanobacteriia > PCC-6307 > Cyanobiaceae > Prochlorococcus_A. The sequence continues at coordinate 7,931 of CAYSSQ010000016.1, forward strand.
CTTAAACCACTTACAAAATATCTCCAAAACTTATTTATCAAGACTATTGATAAGAATGGAGGCAGACTTATAGCTATAGCTGATGCTGAAATACTTAAAAGAATAGTTTCGAAAATCAATTTAAGAAAATTATATGAAATAAAATCCTTTCTAAGTAAATAAAGATTATTAATTGAGTATTTAATTGCATAAGAAGGGGCAAGTAAAAATTCAAAAAAATAAAATAGAGAGCATATCGATAATGTAAATAAAACTAAACATGTAAAAAATGAGACTTTGAAATTTACTCTTTTAATTACATTAAATTTGAAAATGAATTTAAAAATAATCAATAATAAGCCTAAGCTCCAAAGATAAGTCCATAATTCCCTAAAGCTTAAGGCTTTAAATGATAAATATATGCTAGTCCCTATTCCACCTAACCCGAATAATCCAAGAATCGTAGTACTCCTTAAAGCACATTCAAGTCTATAAAAACCAAAATTTCTTATTGTCTCTAATAAAGGGTTCCAAATTAAAGTTAATAAAGATGATAATTTGTTCCCATTTATTTTTAAGATTGATTCAATAATCTTACGATCGATTATATCTAATTGTTCATTGATAACTTTCGCATTAATAGCAATGTAAGGAATACATATAGAAATTATTCCAACAGATATATTTATTCCATATATTTGCATAAGTAAAAGTCCCCATATTATTTCATTTATTGATCGAATCAGAGTTAAGATTATTTTTATTAATTTACTAAATATAATTGGTAAATCTAAAATCTCATATAAAATATTTGAGGATAATATGCCCAAAATTATTCCAAAAATAATACTAAAAAACCAGCTGCTTATTGCCATTAGAACTGTTTCATTTAATCTATTAAATACTGTAATTAAAATACTTATATTGATTTTTGGCATGAACGCAGAAAGTATAAATTCAGAGATTAAATTAATACCTCCAAAATGTATATTGTTAATTAAATTAATACAAATTGGTATGAAAATTAATATTGGAAGAAAAGATAAACTAGTTGGATTTAATTTTAATTTATACAATTATCTAATAAATTTTTTTTAAGTGATATGTTTTAAGATTTTCCTTCCTTAAGTTAAATATAATTTGACCATTTCTTATTCCTAAGACTCTATTGAAACCATCTAATAAATCTAATCTATGGAGAGAAACTATAATTGTTTTTGGTTTTTTAAATTTATTAATAAATTTTCCATTAAGTAATAAATCTTTTAAATAAATTGTTATTTTTGGATCTAAATTATTGAAGGGTTCATCTGCAAATAAAATATTTGGCTCTTGAATTATGGCCCTAGCTATAGCAATTCTTTGTCTTTGTCCACCCGATATATTCTTTATGTTCTTATCAAAAATTGATTTATTTAATTTACAAATTTGCATATATCTATGAGCCTCTTGAAAGGAACAAATATTTAATAAATTATTAATTGCGAAGATAAAGCTTTCCTTTCCTAATAAACCACAATTTACATTTTGTTCGGCAGAAAAATCCTCTATTAATCTTAAGTCTTGCCAAACAGTTCCAATACTAATTTTTTCTTCTTTTGTAAGATCTCTAAATTGCTTATTAAAAATTCTATAAGAACCTTGAGATGGCTCTATTGTCCCATTAAGGATAGAAATTAAAGTTGTTTTACCTGAACCACTTTTGCCAAGTAAAGCAATTTTGTCTCCGTGATTAATACTTAAATCTATATTTTTAAGTATATAGTCGTTTTGAGTGCAGAATGATATTTTTTTTAAGTCTAATAAAACTTGACTCATCTAATTTTCTTTAACTTTTTACCTATTATTTCTATATTTTTATATTGAGATTCATCAGCTTTAATAAATCTTTTTGCACCAAACATATCAAGTATTTTTTTTTGGTTTTTATCCTTTATATCAAGTTTAAGAATTATTGATTCAATTTTTCTTGTAAAACCTTTTCCAAATTTTTTATCAAGATCTCCTTGAACTAACCAATGATAATCAGCATAGGGCGGTGTTGTCCAAAATAGATCTAAATTTTTTATCCTTTTCTTATTGCTTTTAAAATTTCTTTCCCAAACTTGCTTATTTAATGCTCCTACATCAAATGCGCCACTATTAACAAGAGCAATGGTGGCATCATGGCTACCGCTAAAGCTAGCCCTTTTATTTTTAAAATCACTTATTTTTAAACCTGCAAGATTTAAAAAGTATTGTGGCATAAGTCTTCCGGAGGTGGAGTTCTCAGAACCAAAGGTGAATCTAAGATTTTTTAATTTTTTAAGGTCATTTATGTTAGTTGCAGGGGCTAAATTTAATTTTTTATTTATGATGAAAACGCTCATAAACTCTTTATCAATATCTCTTTGAGCTAGGACATAAGAGGATGGTGTTTGAAGCCTTGCTTGCACTCCAGATAGGCCTCCAAACCATACAAGATCAAGGTCTTTTGTTCTGAAACCAGTAACTGCGGCCACATAATTGAAAACAGGGATATACCTTACTTTAACGCCTAATTGTTCAGATAATTCAGAAGATAATAGATTAAATCTTCTATCTAATATCTCTTGTTCCTGATCTGGAATCGCACCAATATTCAGAATTCGTTCACTTGCCGATATAGGTAGAGCAATGAACGTAAAAAATAAACTATAAAAAAATAGGGATTTGATCTTCAAAATTATTTATCTTTTAATAATAATATTTTATAGCATTTTCAAATCTTGATAATCCGTCTAATATCATTTCATTTGAAGATGCACATGAGATTCTTATAAACTGATCATCTCCGAACACTTTACCTGGAACAACAACTAATCCGTAATCTTCCAGAACCCTTTTACAAAAATCAACTGATGAAATTTTTTTATTAGGTAGTTTTGGAAAAGCATAAAATGCTCCATTAGGAGGTTTAATATATATACCTTTGATTTTTTTTAATCCTTGGAAGAGTATTTCTCTCCTCTCATCAAATTTTAAATTAATTTCATCAAAAAATTCTTTTTTGATTCCTAATGCGGCTAATGCTCCCCTTTGAGCGAAGGAACACACATTACTTGTGCTTTGGCTTTGGAGTGTAGAGCATGCTTTGATAACTCCTTTTTCCCCAACGAGATAGCCTAATCTCCAACCTGTCATTGCCCAACCTTTTGCAAACCCATTTATAGTAAAAATTCTATCTTTCAAGTCTTTAGCAAATGCTGCAAAACTAATATGCTGAAAATTCTTTTTTAATATCAATTCATATATTTCATCTGAAATTAGATTAATATTTTTATTCTCTCTAAGGACTTCTGCAATTATATTCAATTCTTCTTCATTTAAAACTTTACCTGTTGGATTATTGGGAGAATTAATAATTATGAATTTAGTTCTTGCATTTATTTTAGAAGTTAAGTTTTGTTTTTCGATTTTAAAGCCATTTTCGGCAAATGTTTGTAAAAATACAGGCTTGCCACCTGCAAGTTTTACCATTTCTGGGTAACTAAGCCAATATGGAGATGGGATTATGACTTCGTCACCATCATCTAAGAGAACCTGAAATAAATTATATATGGCCTGCTTAGCACCATTTGTAATCAAAATATTTTCAAAATCAATTTCTATTTTATTTTTAACATTTAACTTATTTGCAATAGCCTTTCTAAGTTCTAAATCACCTGCTGCGGGTCCATATTTTGTAAATCCATTAAATATTGCATTGCTTGTAGCCTTAATTACTTCCTTTGGAGCTTCAAAATCTGGTTCGCCCGCACTTAAATTACAAATATCTTTCCCATTTGCTGCAAGTTCCTTAGCTTTTGCACTTATTTGAAGTGTAAGAGAAGGTTCAATAGCTAATATCCTTTTTGATAAAAATTCTTTGCTCATTTAAAATGCATCTCTTTAGATATAATTTTGAGTTTTTAATCTTAATTTAAAGAATAAATAAAATTTACATAGTGTAAATAGAATATATATTTTTTCTTAATTTTTATTTTTAATTCAATATTAATTTTAGTAGATTAATATTCTTGTTATTTCTTTGGATTACAATTAAATCCAAAAATAGTGAATTTTTTTATAGTTAAATAATTCAGAGAGTTTTATTAATGTGAAAAGACTTGTAGTTGGCAGAGGAAATCTAAATGCAGATATAATTATTGTTGGAGAAGCTCCCGGTGCAAAAGAAGATTTAGAGGGTAAACCTTTTGTGGGTAAATCAGGGAAATTACTATGCAACTTATTATTAGAAACGGGTTTTAATCTTGAGAACGAGATTTACTTTTGTAACGTATTAAAATGTCGTCCACCTAACAATAGAAAGCCTTTAAAGCGAGAAGTAAATATGCATAAACCTTGGTTAGTTCAACAGATTAAATTAATAGATCCTAAAGTAATTATATTAACTGGATCTACAGCTATGAAAGCTGTTTTGGGTGTAAACGAATCGATTACAACCGTAAGAGGAAAATGGATAAATAAAAATGGCAAAGAATATATTTCTATTTATCATCCATCATATTTATTGCGATTTTCATGCAAAGAAAATAATAGTCCATATAGATTAACATTAAAAGATCTCAAGAATGTGAGAAATAAACTATATAATTTATAATTAAAGTGGATTAACGGAATACCTTCACCTTCATGTCTTTAACTAAATCAAAAGAAGTGAATAATCTTTCTAAAAGGTATTCAACTCAAATCGAGAGAAGAGTAACTAAAACTGTAATGGTTGGAGACGTAGGGATAGGAAGTGATCATCCAGTCAGAATTCAATCAATGATTAATGAAGATACACTTGATGTGGATAATGCTGCTATGGCTATAAAAAGACTTCATGATGTTGATTGTGAAATAGTTAGATTAACTGTTCCTTCAGTAGCTCATGCAAAAGCTGTAGGTGAGATTAAAGATAAACTTAGACAAAATGGGATTAACACACCATTAGTGGCTGATGTACACCATAATGGAATGAAAATTGCGATGGAAGTAGCAAAACATGTTGATAAAGTTAGGATAAATCCTGGTTTATTCGTTTTTGAGAAATCAGATCCATCTAGAACAGAATACAGTTATGAAGAGTTTGATGCTATAAAAAATACAATACTAAAGAGATTTACCCCTTTAGTTGAAGTCTTAAAAGAGCAAAATAAGGCGCTAAGAATTGGCGTTAATCATGGATCTTTATCTGAGAGAATGCTTTTCACTTATGGAGATACCCCGCTTGGCATGACTGAATCTGCTATGGAATTTGTGAAAATATGTGATGAACTTGATTTTCATAATATAATAATTTCGATGAAAGCTTCTCGGGCGCCTGTAATGATGGCTGCTTACAGGATGATTGCTGATAGGCTCGATAGTGAAGGGTATAATTATCCTCTTCATTTAGGAGTTACAGAGGCTGGTGATGGTGATTATGGAAGGATAAAAAGTACTGCCGGGATAGCAACCCTACTGGCTGAAGGTCTTGGAGATACGATAAGAGTTTCTCTTACTGAAGCTCCTGAGAAGGAGATACCCGTTGGATACTCTATTTTGCAATCTTTAGGGCTTAGGAAAACAATGGTTGAATATATAAGCTGTCCTAGTTGTGGAAGAACTCTCTTTAATCTTGAGGAGGTGGTTAATAAAGTTAGAAATGCGACTTCACATCTGACAGGACTTGATATTGCTGTAATGGGTTGCATCGTAAATGGTCCAGGAGAAATGGCAGATGCTGACTATGGCTATGTTGGTAAAGGGAAAGGTACTATTGCCCTATATAGAAGAAAAGAAGAAATTAAAAGAGTTCCTGAAGATGAAGGGGTAGAAGCTTTGATTCAACTTATTAAAGATGATGGGAAATGGATTGATCCTTAACCAATAATCATTGTTAATTTTGTAAATATTTTTTTTGTAAATTATAATAAGCTTAAAGAAATCCTTAATACATAAATTGTTTAATAAAAAATCTATTTTCTTATGTTCTTTGGCAGTTGCAGGCGCTATTGTTAATAGTTCTGCCAATTCTTCGATTTTAAAAAATAGTCATAAAGAAGTTATTGATCATGTTTGGCAAATAATTTATCGAGACTACCTTGATTCTGATGGGAATTTTAATAAATCCGAATGGATTTTATTGAGAAAAAAATTATTATCGAAAAGATATAGTCAACCTATTGAAGCCTATGAAGCTATAAGAAATATGTTGGCAAATTTAGAGGATCCATATACAAGGTTCTTAGACCCTAAAGAGTTTAATCAGATGAGAATAGACACCTCAGGGGAATTAACAGGAATAGGTATTCAAATAGTAAAGGATGAGGAAAATGATAATTTATTGATAGTAGCTGCTATTGAGGGAACACCAGCTTCAAAAGCAGGCATAAGAGCTAAAGATAAAATAATTTCAATAGATAATATTTCTACAAAAGGAATGGACATTGAACAAGCTGTAAGATTAATAAGAGGGAAGGCCGGTACAAAAGTTAATTTAGGAATTTCTAGAAATGGAAATAAAATTTATAAGTCTCTTTTAAGGCAGAAAATAGAAATTAAGTCTGTTAATAGTAAAATTAATAATACAAAAGAGGGATTATCAATAGGATACTTAAGGATAAAACAATTCAACGCAAATGCTTCAAGAGAAACGAAAGGAGCATTAATTAATTTTGAGAATAAAAAGATATCTGGATATATTCTCGATTTGCGTGGTAACCCAGGAGGCCTTTTGGACTCAAGTATTGAAATTTCGAGGCATTTTATAAATAAGGGAATAATTGTTAGTACAGTTTCAAAAAATGGGTTAAAGGAGACCAAAAAGGCTAATGGAAGCGCAATAACAAAAAAACCTTTAGTAGTATTAGTAAATGAGGCTTCAGCTAGTGCAAGTGAAATAGTTTCAGGTGCTATTAGGGATAATCAAAGGGGAAAATTAGTAGGTAAAAAGACTTTTGGAAAAGGACTAGTTCAATCCATGAGAACCTTAATAGACGGATCAGGCTTAACAGTTACAGTGGCTAAGTATTTGACCCCTAATGGTACTGATATCAATAAATTTGGAATTACACCTGATATTGAAGTGAATATGAACAAAAGAATCCTCCCTAGAGATATTGGAACGAGAAAAGATACTCAATATAAAGCTGGGGAGAGGGAGCTTATAAGACTTATTAAAGGAAATAATACTTTGAATACTTTTAATCCTATGTCAACAAATTTAGATTTAGCTTTTAACAATAAGTATTTAAACGAGATTTATTCTTTTTAAAATTAAGAACTCATATCTAGCATTCTCTTTATAGGCTTGTAAGCTCTCTTGATAACATCTGGATCAAGTTCTATTGAGGGACTTTTATTAATTAAGCAATCTAGAATTTTTTCTAAAGTATTTAATTTCATATACGGGCACTCATTACAGTTACATCCCTCGATATCTGGAACCTCAATAAAATTTTTATTAGGTTCTGTTTTTTTCATCTGATGTATTATTCCTGGTTCTGTTAATACTAAAAAGTCTTTTGATTCATCCTTACTAACAAAATCTAATAATTTACTTGTTGAACCTATGAAATCGGCAAAGAGGAGAAGATTCTCACTGCATTCGGGATGCGCTATTATTTTTGAATTAGGATGATCAAATTTTAATTTTAATAAAGCTTCTTCACTAAAGGTTTCATGAACCATGCAACTACCAGGCCATAGTTTTAATTCTCTCCCAGAATTTTTTTGAACCCACCTTCCAAGATTCTTATCTGGGGCAAAAATTATTTTTTGATCTTTTGGTAGTTTCTCTACAAGTGAGACAGCGTTACTACTGGTACATATAAGATCACTTTGTGCTTTAACATCAGCTGTGCAATTAATATAGCTCACAACGTAATGATCAGGATTCATTTCTATGAATTTCCTAAAGTCTTCTGAAGGACAGTCATTTGCTAATGAACAACCTGCATCAATATCTGGAAGTAAGACAGTTTTATTGGGACATAAAATCTTTGCGGTTTCTGCCATAAAGTGTACACCACAAAAAATGATAATATCCGCCTCTGTATTTGCCGCCTTTCTTGAAAGTTCTAAACTATCTCCTATAAAATCTGCAATGTCTTGTATCTCAGGAGTCTGATAATAATGTGCAAGTATGATCGCATTAGTATTTAAACAAAGTTTTTTTATCTCAGAAATTAAATCTTCCTCAGTACTTTTGGATTTCTTATTCGCGGTAGCAGTTGTAATGGTCAGGATCTAGCATGTATCTTGGTTTATTATATGTCCTTAAATAGAAAAAACTCTGTCAATCTTAAAAATTGCTATTGTTGGAGACTGTCACGGTCTTTGGTCTGAAATAGATATTAGAATTCTATCTCTAATAAATCCTGACATGGTTTTGTTTGTGGGTGATATTTCGGAAGGAAATATAAAAATAGTAAAAAAAATTAATTTACTCTCTATACCTACATATGTGATCTTGGGAAATCATGATAGAGGGAAAGATAAATCAGGTGAAACTTTGTTGAAACAAATAAGATTATTAAAAGATAAATATTGTGCATGGGATCTAAGGATTTTTAAAAATAATATAAATATTCTTGGAGGTAGGCCTTGTAGTTCAGGTGGAGGATATTATCTTTCAAAAGAAGTTCTAGGTGTTTATGGTCCAATTACAGAGGAAGATTCAGTAAAAAAAATACTAAGTTCTTCTGAAAAAGCGAGAAAGGATCTACCTCTTATTATTATCTCTCATTCAGGCCCATCAGGACTTGGTTCTGAACCAAATAGTATTTGCGGCAGAGACTGGAAAAAACCTTCATCAGATTGGGGCGATAGAGATTTATCAACTGCTATTACAAAAATTCAAAAAGAGAGATTTGTTGATCTTGTTATTTTCGGACATATGCATAATCAACTAAATAGAGATCTTGGCAGCCGTGAAATGTTTATCACTGACAAAAAAGGGACATCATACTTAAATGCCGCGATAGTTCCAAGGTATAAAAGGAATTTGAATGGTGAAATAGCCATAAATTTCACGTGGGTTGAATTCAATAATAAAAAACTCTCACTTGTATCACAAAGATGGTATTCAAATGATGGGAATTTAGAGAAAGAGAATATCCTTTACGAAATCTAAAATTTATCTTGTTAGATATTTAAGTCCTTTTATATCTTGAGAATAATGTTTGTGATAAAAGGTAAGCAATAGTTACTGCTGCGCTAAAAGCGAGACTATTCTTGACTATTGGTAGTATTTCGCTTGTCCGAGAGATTATAGGAGAAAGACCAAATACTCCGAAAAGCATTCCCCATAAAGGGGATAGGAGTGCCAAAAATCCTAGTGATACAAATTGACCTTCTTTCCTAGGGGCAGCGGAAAATCCAGCGACTAACCCCCCTAATATTGAGGTGCACAGTGTCCATATATATTGTTCTTTTGGTAAACCAGGGACAACTTCACAACCACCTCTTTCTAAACAAATTTTAACTGAATTAATTGCATCAATTACTGAACCGTCTTCTCCATGATCACGAACATAATATTGATTTCCATATCTCGTTTGTAATTCCACCCAAAATAGTCTGGGCAAAAAAGAAAAATATGCATCACCTACATTAAAGTTAAGTAAATTCCCTCCTCTCGGATCAGCCACAACTAATAAAGTTGTATCATCAAGATCCCAATAATCTCTTATCGCAACACCTGGACTACTTTCAAATTGTGATAAAAATTTTATTTTCCAACCACTTTCTTCCTCAAAAGTCTTTAACTCATTTTCTAAAAGATTCTTTTGATAAGGACTTAAAGTCTTAGCAAGATCAATAATAGGTGATTTATCTTCAGGTAAAAGATCAGGATTATTTATGGCAAAACATGGATTATTAAATATCAATAACATAAGAGATAGAAAAAATCCAAATAAATAGTTAATCTTTGTATGCATAAATAAATTTTGTCTATATTCATTTTCACAGATGAAAACTCTTCCTGCGAATTGTCCTATTTGGTTAGAACAAAAAATATTAGAGAAAGGCGGATTAATAAGTTTCTATGAATTTATGAATACGGTTTTAAACGATCCTATCCATGGATATTATGGAAGTGGTAAGGCAAATATTGGATTTAAAGGAGATTTTGTTACTTCTCCATCATTAAGTGATGATTTTTCATCTTTGTTGTCAAAACAAATTGAAAATTGGGCTGAAGAAATTCTTAATAGTATCAAAACAAATAAAAAATTAACAGTTCTTGAATTTGGATCAGGAGAGGGGACTCTTATTAAGGGGATAATAAGATATTTTTTAAATCAAAATGAAGAAATTTTGCAAAGACTATCATTTAAGATTTTAGAAATAAATAGAGGTATGCAAAGCAAGCAAACCAACTTGCTTAAGGACTATTTAGATCAAGGAATTGATATTAAATGGATAGGTTTTAAAGATCTTGAGGACAATAATTTTGATGGAATTGTATTGGCTCATGAAGTCTTGGATGCTTTTCCAGTAGAGAGGATTCAATACTCTAAGGGTATTTTGTATCAACAAGTTGTAGGTTTAAATCAAGATAAAAAACTTTTTTTAAAAAAAACAACCCTTACAGAAGAATTAAGAAAAAGGATAGATTTACTAAAAAATAAATTGAGTTTTACAATTCCACCTCCAAAGACTCCTGAGGATTGGACAAATGAATTACATGTAGATACTTATCCTTGGCTTAAAAATGTTCATAAGAATCTCAGGAATGGAATCCTTCTAGTTATTGATTATTCTCTAGAATTTAAAAGATATTATTCGCCTAATAAAATTGATGGAAATATTGTTTCTTATAATAAGCAAAAAGTATATAATGATATACTTCAGGATCCTGGGAATTCCGATTTAACGACTCATTTATGTAATGAAATATTAGTTCTAGATGCAGAAATGGCTGGATTTAGATTTAATGGAATGGTTAAGCAGGGAGAAGCCTTATTATCTTTGGGACTGGCAGAAATGCTATTCGATTTACAAAGTAAATACAAAAATGATATTTCAGAGGCCCTTCTAAAAAGAGAAGCTTTATTAAGGCTTGTAGATCCAATTTGCCTTGGTGATTTTAAATGGTTTGTTTTTCAGAAGTCATCTAATAAAGATATTGAGTTTAAAAGTAAAATATTAATTAATTAAAAAATTTTAGAAAATCTGATTCATTTATGTCATCAAATATATCTACATGCCCAATTCTTTTGGGTAAAATGAACCTCATTTTCCCATCTTTAACTTTCTTGTCCCCCATTAAAATTCTTAATATTTGTGATTTCTCAATTTTAGGTATTTCTATAGGTAATCCATAATTTAACAATAAATTATTTTGCCTTGATGAGTCTTTTTTAGTCCAAAGTCCTTTTTCTGTAGCAATATCTCCTGCTATTTTCATCCCTATAGAAATAGCCTCTCCGTGTAGAAATTCTCCATATCCGCATAAATTTTCAATCACATGGCCGAATGAATGCCCATAATTAAGAATTGCGCGAATCCCTTTCTCTTGTTCATCCATAGAGACTATTTCAGATTTCGTTTTAACTGATTTCATTATTATCTCAATCAAATAGTCATTATCAAGATTCTTTATTCGTTCAATATTTTCTTTGACTTCTAAGAATTCAAAAAGTTTTTTATCTCTAATAAGCCCATATTTTATTACTTCAGCCATTCCAGCTTGAAATTCCCTTACAGGCAAAGTTTTTAGAGCATTTGTATCAATGTAAACTGCTTTTGGCTGATTAAAAACTCCAATTAAATTTTTACCTTTTGGATGGTTAACTGCAGTCTTTCCCCCCACAGAAGAATCTACCATTGATAATAATGTTGTAGGGATTTGAATATAATCAATTCCTCTAAGCCAAGTTCCTGCAGCAAGTCCTGTTATGTCACCTACTATTCCGCCTCCAAGAGCAATCATCAGTGATCCTCTTTCGAGTCCATAATTATAGGCTGCATTGTAAATTTCGCTTAAGGTGTCTAAGTTTTTATATCTTTCTCCAGCTTTAATAATAAAAAGTTCAGCACAATATTTGTTTAAGGTAAGATTTTCTAGTAGCTTATCTCCAAAAAGATCTGCAATCTCTTTATTTGAAATTATTAATATTTTTCTAGTATCTTTAATTCCTAGTTCGATTAATTTGTTTCCAATTCTTTCTAAAACACCAGATTCAACTGTTACTTCGTAAGAACTTTGATCAATAGGAACTTGTATTTTTCTTGAAGTCAAAATAAATTAAGAATTTTAAAAAAATATGAAAATATTATTTTTTTATTTTACTCATAATTTGATTTAAAAATTAAAATAAGGATATTTCTTGTTAAGAATTTAAAATCATAATAAAATTTCTATATGGGCTTAAAAAGTAATATTAATAAAATTGATAAACCTTACTCAATAGGAATTATTGGAGGAGGACAGCTAGCACTAATGCTTGTTGAAGCTGCGAAAAAAAGAGGATTAAAAGTTTGTATTCAAACAAACTCTATTAAGGATCCAGCAAGTTTTTGCTCTGATTTCGTAATAGAGGCTGATCCCCTACAGTTAAAGGGTAATAAAATCCTAATAACAGAATGTGAAAAAATAATTTTTGAAAATGAATGGATAAAAATAGATAAATTAAAACAGTTAAAATCGGATGATTTTTTTGTACCTAAATTAGAAGCTATTGAACCTTTGGTTGATAGAATCTCTCAAAAGAAATTTATTGAGAAATTAAATTTGCCGACACCTAAATGGACACCTATTAAAATTTTTAGAGATCAAGAGGTAGGATCTTTTTCAAATAATAATTTTCCTCTTATGGCTAAAAGTTTTAAGGGGGGATATGACGGTAAAGGAAATAAGAAAATTAATAATAAAGAAGATTTAAAATCCTTTATAAAGAGTACAAATTCAAATGATTGGTTATTGGAGGAATGGGTTGATTTTGATAAGGAATTTGCTTTGGTTGGATCAAGAGATCAAGAAGGGAAAATAAGATTATTTCCTATAGTGGAGACATTTCAATCAAATAATGTATGTGATTGGGTTTTATCCCCTGCAAAAACAAATTATGAGATTAATTTATTTGCTTTAAATATTTTTTCATCCATAGTTAATGAACTGGATTATGTAGGTGTTTTAGGGATAGAATTCTTTTTTGGAAAAAGTGGATTACTTATTAATGAAATAGCACCAAGGACTCATAATTCAGGCCATTTTTCTATTGAAGCTTGTTCTTCAAGTCAATTCGATCAACATATATGCATCTCTACGGGTATACAACCACCAGAAATAAAAATGATAAGCAAAGGTTCTGTAATGATAAATTTACTTGGTTTAAAAAAAGACTATAACTTATCTCTTCAGGAGAGAATTAGTAGATTATCGGTTTTAGAGGGTTCAAATTTGCATTGGTATGGGAAGTCAAAAGAGATATTTGGTCGAAAAATGGGTCATATCACTTTTTTGCTTAATGAGAATAATTATGAAGATAGATTTAATAAAGCTCTATCTATTATTGAAACAATAAGGAAGATATGGCCTTCTCCATACCAACAAAATTGAGTTATTATTGGAAGGCTGCTTTATTGGTTATTTCCTTTACTGTGCTCTGATCTGACTCTCTTTCGACTTGTGGAGACTGTCGGGATGTGGAAGTAAACCAACTATATGTTGGAAATGGAAGCACTCTTTGTCTCCTCTTCTGGCTTTTCCAGGTCGACGCTCAGAGGATTAACGGTAAGGCAGTTTTATATTAATAATTGTCTCCTAGTTGAGTTACATCGGGAAATTACTAATTTATATCATAAAAGAATAAAGGCTTAACCAAAATATATTTAAATTGGCGATCCTTTATCCGTATAAAAAAGTTCATAAAACCGTACATTTAAAAATAACAAAGATAATTCAGTAATAGTTAGAACAATATTGTATAAAGTTAACCAAATGTCAATAAATAAATTTAATAGAAAGGTGAATGATTTTGAAATTCAAGAACGTTCTGAAAAGGAACTTTTTGAAGAGAAAAAAAAATTCAACAGACAATAGATATTTTTCTCCAATCAGATAAAAGTTGGAGTTAATTCAAAATTTTTTAATTGAGGACATTACACTATGATTTTTAAAAAATCCAATTTACACATTTCTAATAAAAAGGAAATTGAATACATTAAGGATGTTTATAAATATAGATTTCAATGCGAAATAGATAATTATCTTGATTATGAAGAAAAACCTGATTCAATAGAATCACAAGATATTTTATATTTAGATAAGGTTTTTATTTAATTAAATTTTTGAAGCAAGTCTTTTATATTATCTTTATTCATTAAAATAATTCTTGGAAATTTTAATAATTAATTATATGCATTTTATTAATGGTTTTATATTTCTTCTGTAAAAGCGATCACTACAATAAAGAATTATTTAAATTGATTCTTATTTAGTTAAGAATGGATGTTTGTCATTATTTTCACAAATCCTTTTTATTCTTATATGAATTAAATAATAAAGCAATGCGTAGAATGACTGATTTACATTTCTCTCTTATATAAATATATTGAGTTTGTTGAGTTATAGGAGGTCTTCCAAAATGGTCGATAGCCTGCCTGAAATTTCTTAATTTCAAGAACTAACTTATTTTACTGCTCCAATTATTTTTTAAATAAGTCTAAGCTTACTGCCTCTGCATCGTTTAGGTGCCCTATAAGCAAAAGCTTAATACTGGTTATTTTAGCCCCAGCTAAAAAAGTTAGTTTACTTACTTATTTCCCATCAAAAGTTTAAAACAAAGTTAATAGCAAGGATCAATGATTAAGGTGCGTTATTAACCATTGTAATTATAACTATCTATATATTTAAAGGGCTGATTATGTTCAGCCCTTTTTATTACGGAAATAATTTTAAACTACAAGGAGTTATTTATTTGTTTTTAGGCTTAAATAAAATATAAAGTTTGTCTTTATGCATAAATTAAAAATCATTTGTTTTTCTTGCGTATAATATTTAAACTTTAAATTTCTTTTTTAGCATTTAAATTTTCTTCAAAAGTAATACATGAAAAATTTAATGATTGTTTAAAAATAAAAATTTTATTTATCACTATTAGGGTAAAGTTTATTTATTTTTTGTTTTTGCTTTTCTAATTTACTTTTTTCAAAATTCTTCTGCATAGTTTTCCTTATCAATAATTGAGGAATCATCCAAATTGCACCGATCGCGATTGCCATAAATGCTGGGTTCCTCCAAGTAAGTTTTAATATATTTTGTGTTAATTCTTCATTAAATACATACATATTTCATTTACGGTATTTGAAGATTAATAGTTATATATTAACTTATTAAAAATTAAATACCTCTTTCTTCTTTCTAAATTTATTAATTAATTGGTTAAATAAAAATGTTTTTAAAAGAGAACTTTTAGGAGTACCAAATTTTAATAAATAATTTACGGGCTATTTACTTGATGAATGAATAGTGTGTAATATTGTTTAGGATTATTAATTAAATTGTTAAATTATTTAGTAACTGGTTCCAATAGGGGCATTGGACTTGAATTTTGTAAACAATTAAATAATAAAGGAATTAATGTAATTGCAACTTGTAGAAATTCATCAGAAGATCTTGATAAATTAGGAGTAGAGGTCATTGAAGAAATTGATGTTAGTTCAGAAAAATCAATAATAAAACTAAAAAATTGCTTACAAGGAAGAACTATTGATTGTCTTGTTAATAATGCGGGAATTGCAGATTATAATTCTCTAAATGATCTTGATTTAAATAGTATTAGAAGGCAGTTTGAGATCAATGCATTAAGTCCATTGTACTTAACTAAAGAATTATTAGGCTTTTTAAATAAGGGATCTAGAATAGCTTTCATAACAAGTCGCATGGGCTCAATTGAGGATAATACTTCTGGAGGTTCATATGGATATAGGATGTCCAAAGTTGCATTATCTATGGCGGCTAAATCATTAGCTCTTGATTTACAAAGAAATCAAATTTACGTTGCAATTCTACATCCAGGTTTAGTGAGTACACGTATGACTGGATTTACAAAAAATGGTATTTCAACATCAGATTCAGTATCTGGATTAATAAAAATTATAAATAATTTGAATAAAAGTAATACGGGCACTTTTTGGCATACGAATGGAGAGATATTACCTTGGTAGAGTATATTTTCTAAGCGATATTTTTATAATATGTTTATTTGTTAAATAACAATTAAATTTTTTTTAAAATACTTTCTTTGTAAAAATACATAGTTATCTTATAAATATATTCATATTAAAAAGGAGGTGATTCATTGTCGTATCTACCGAAATCTACGGTTACCAGAGAGACCGTGAAATCAATATCTACAAAAGATTCATTGGTCTCTTTTTCTCTAATAAAAACAAAAGGTTTCATCATTAATCGTTTTATATAGATTTTTAATTAAATTCATTACCCCTTGTATTTTTAATACAGGGGGTTTTTATTCATTATATCCATCAGTTTATTTATAAATAAAACCCGAAAACGTCTTGTCTCCCTTTCCATTCTAGCGTTGTTCTCTTTTAATAATCTTGGACCATTTTCACCTAAGGCGGAAATAATGAAATCTTCGTAATTTTCAATCCAGTCATAAATCATATTTACTTCAGATTCAACATGAAATTGCAGTCCATATGCTTTTTCTCGTATCTTGAATAATTGTTCTTTGCATTTTTTGCTTGAAGCAAGTAATTCAACATTTTTTGGTAGTAGTATTCTATCCCCGTGCCAATGTAAAACTTTCATAGGTTTCTTTACCATTAAAGACATTTCATCTTTTGATTTATAATCGATTGAGGAAATCTCATCCCAACCAATTTCGGGAGAAGCCCTTAATGGCGAGCCGATTTTTAATATCTCTACATCGCCCCCAGCTGCATATGCTAATAGTTGAGCACCTAAGCAAACTCCAATTACTCCAATATCCTTTTTCAAAATTGATTTTATAAATTCAACTTCTTTTTCTAGCCATGGATATTTTTTATTTCCAATATCCTTAACGCCCATGGGTCCACCTAGTACTAATAAGATGTCTCCAATATTTAAATTTGGTAGATTATTTTCAAAGTTTAAATTGGCAACTTCAACTTCAAATCCCCTCTCTTCTGCAATTTTAGAAAATAAACCTGGTCCCTCAATTTCCACATGTTTTATTACAACCATTCTCTTCATAACTATAAAAATAACCAAATAAATTTAAGTCTCATATGTATTTGAAAAATGTTAAAGTTCGTTACCCAACTTTGTTATATTTAGATTTTTTTTTATTTAATTTTTTAAGAATATTGTCTAATCTATGGATAATTTTGGGTGAATAATATTTTATCCCCTCCCAAAAGGCAATAATTAAATATGATTTTACTAACCATTTGTACTTTCCCATTTCGATAGGGCTATTAATTAAATCATATCTAAAATTTTGGCTTTAACAAAAAAGTTATTTATTTCAGAAGATTAGACACTAAATCATCAATTAGTCTAGGTCTATAAAAAAATACTAGAAATTATAAATATTATCCCTAAAATTACAGCAATTATTCCGCTATCAACTATTAAATCTTTCCATGTATAACTATTTAAAACTCTTTTCTTTTCATCCTCAGACATCAAATTTTTAAGCCAACTCCAGTCGAGAAGTTGAGTTAATGCAACTGCAAAAATAATATGTCCTAAGATTAATCCAATTAAATCAATTTTTGAAATATCTTTAGTAAAACTAGTTATTAAAAAAATCAACATCAGTTCTAATCTTTTTTAGTTGCAGATTTATCTTCTTCTTCTTTATATTTTTTCCATAATGCATTAAGTTTATCAATAGAAAAATTATTCTTTGTTTCATTGACTTTGTTTTTAAAAAGTTTAAAGTCATTATTAAAACCTTCTTTAGTCTCATCATCAAAGAAATTAGTTGATAATTTCCATATATACCAGCTACTTGCTATAAGAAGTATTAGTCCAAGTAATTGCATTTTTTTCTTTTTTTAAATATCCTACAACTTAAATTATATATTCGAATAAAAAAAGTTTTAATAATGAATAATTGTTCCTTTTCTTTTATAAAGATATAAATTTTTTCAGACTATTAATTGTTGTTTGTAAATTTTTTATTCAATATCGGTATAAACACTGATTTACTTTAATTAGGTTTAATAAGAGAATATAAGGAGTTTAAAGGAGGACCATCTTATGGTTATTAATCCGCCTGAGACTGTAAGTTTACTTAAAAGATTCCGAGAAAAGCCGAGAATGGGGCATTCGTTTTAATAAGTTCAATCAAGAGATCTGATAAGGTTTGCTTCTATTTTTTATAAAGAAGACTAAAGTTCTTTAGAAACGAAAGCCCCCGAATCATCTTTAAATTTATTCCTATATATCATTAAGTTTATTTTTTATTCATAAATAAATTAAAATTTACTTATAAGAAAACTTAATAAAAAAAGAGGCATACTCAATGTCTCTTTTTTATTACCTTAATAGCCAATGAAAAACTATACGTTCTAAGAACCAAAATGTTAATCCTCCCTCTAAAAAAGCAATCCAATACATACCATATTCAGATAAACCTAACTGATTTTTAACGGCTTTAATAACACTTTTATGGGCCTCAATAAGATTTTTCATTTAAAAAATGTATTTTTATTAAATAAAACTCATTCATTATATTACTTTAAAGAATTTATTAATTGAGAATTGTTTACAATCATATTTGAACATAATTTCTTAAAACAAAACCTTTCCCACAACATGTGAGACATGTCTTGGCAACTTCTAACGAAATCCTTTTAAAACCTGCTCCATTACATCTTTCACATGTTATTTTTGTTTTTTTATAGATTTTAGAACGAACTTTAGCAGCCTTATGATAAAAAGAAACTGTTTCTTTCCTTCCATTAGCAGTATTACCACTTTCGATAAGTTCAGAATATTTTTTTTGTAATTGTTTTTGCTTCATTATTTAATTAAAAGAGGTTAATTATTTATAACTGTTATTTAATTAGGAAATAAGTAAAGGTAGATATAAACTACTTAAAAGCTACCTAAAAATAAATAAAACTGTTTAATATTTTATAGTTGATAGTCTATTATTAAGGAAGATTTAATAATTACTGAAATTAATTCAATAGTTAATAACAAAAGAATTTTTATAATATTTTAAATAAATTTTAAACGTCTAAATTGATTCAATTAGGTTAAAGATCTTTGTTTAATTAAATTTAATTGGTTATAAACCTTATCTTTTTTAATTAACATCCTATAAATATAAATTTAATTTTAATTTATATATTTAATTTGGTTTGAATTTTTATTATGAAAAACTATCAAATTCGCCAGCTTTTTTAAGATTCTTTATTAAACGATCGTTCTCTTTAGTTAAGTTTTCTAATGCTGATTGAGTAAATTGTTCTTTCGCTTCAAAATTTGGAGATTTAAGTGTTTTTTTATTAGGTAACTTCTTTGAAAAATTTAAATCCATTTTATGAAACTTAGTAAAAGTGATTTTAGTGTCTTAACAAAAAATAATTAGTAAAAATTTTTACACTTTTTATATAAATTTTGCTTTTGACACTTACTTGTAAGTAATGTACATGGCTGTGGAAAAACCTGTTGAAAAATTAGTAAAAAGTGGATAACTTTTTAGGGATCACTGTAAATAAAGGGTTTTAATCATCTTTTTTTTTATTGTAATTAAGATAAATAATATAAATTGTATAGTAATAAATTTCTTCTAAATTAAGGCTACTACTTAGGGATCATTACTTATCTAAAAATTAAATATTGAATAAAAATTTCTAATTATGATAAAAAATGAATTATTAAATTTCTTATAAATGAAAATATTAAAAGTAATAAAATTAAAATTTATTAATTTTTGTTAGTTATTAAAGTGAATTATTAATAAAAATTATTTTCAAAATAAATATTTAACTTTTATTTGTAATTTTAACTTTTATATTTTAATAAAATTTTTAATGCTTCCTTATTGATATTCCAAAACTATAAAAGTAAAAAAATCTATTATCCACTAAAATTCTTCTAAATCTATACCATAAATGACTATCTCGGAAGATATTTTAAAAGAATCTCTAAGAGGGGAACCTTTAGGCGAAACATGCAATTTTATTTGGTACATTTCAAAAATAGGAATTGTCGCATTAGAAAAAAATGATAGTGAAAAAGAAAAATTCCCTAAAGAAGAGGCTCTCAAAATAAACTTAGACCTTGGTAAAGAAGAAGTTGAATACTTTATTATTAATCAGAAGAAATTAATTCTATTTTATTCATAATATCTCAATAAAAAGTTTGCCTGTATCCCTACCGGCAAACTATTTTAATCATAGAGAAAATTTTATCAATTTAGGGTTGGATCGTTTAAAAATTTAAATCCCAATTATTATATAAATATATTTTTATAAAACCATTAAACTGCCTTTCTCAAGTTACAGGTCATACAGATATATTAAAAATGGAAACATTTTCCAGTAAAAAAATAAATTGAAAGGGAAATAACAGATCGGTTGAAAAATCCCCTTAAAGTCTTATGAATAGTTGATTCAGGTTAAGTTTTAAGGCATTTACTCTGAATGGAAAAGCTATTGATTAAGTTGTATTAATGAGAATAAATGAAGTTTGTTACTAATCGATATTATTTTTCGAATTCATTGTTCTTTCGCGGAAAAACATAAATGCGCCGAAAGAAAAGGCTAATGATATTAAAAATGTAGCAGGAAAATATAAGCCCCATAATTTCATTTTTAATCTTTTCCCTTCTGCAAAATAGAAGATAAAAATAGCGATTAAAAGTACCGCTGTATCGGCGGAAACGAAACCAGATGTGGGAGTTGCCCAAGCTCCATCAAAGAAATTCAAACCTATCTCAAGAGGAGAACCTGCTATTACACCATCCTTAACTTGATTAACAAATTTAATAATGAAATAAAATGGCCAAATTAAACCAGCTAAACTAGATAATGCATAAATAGTAAGTCTCAAGTTAACCATAAATATACTTAGATCATTTATTTTATAGCAATAAAATAAATAAGTTTTTGTAAAAAATAATTCAAAATATTGATCATATACAATTAATTTTATTAATTTTTTCTTATGTATGATTTGTTTTATTAAAATAATAATAGTTCTTTTAAAGTAAATTTAAATAATGGAAAGGGATGATAAAGATTCAAAATATTTAGATAATGTCGAATATAAGGACGTTCTTAAAGATGAAATAAGAAACTTCATTGAAAATGAATTAGAGAATGATGAAAAATCTTTTGAGAAAAAAAATAACTATAATAAATTCCAAAGAACTCCATTAGAAATAATAAATAGATTACTTTTCTTTTTATTTATTGGAAGTTTTCTTTTCTCCTTTGTTTCTGTCTACTATGAAAGTCGAACTTGGTTCGTTTTTTATGTAATTAGTGCATTTTCTTGTATTTTTTACACTCCAAATAGAAAAGCTTTAAAGGAGCTTATTGCGGCATGGCCAAATGTTGAAGACATAATAAAAGGTAGAAGTTTATGGAGGAAAAAATGAATTTAATAAATATCTTTAAAAAAAAATTACTAAATTTTTTGGTTCCCTATATTGAGGGGAAAAAAAATAAAAAAAAGAAATGAACTATTATTTATTTGGATTAGTTGTTTTTAGTGAGATTGCTTTAATTGTTTTATTTATTTATTTAATTAAATTTTTTAAAAGATCAATTAATAGACAACCAGAAATTCCTAAAAGGGTTATAAAAAATTTAAAATTCTAAAATTTTTTTAGTAGTATTTTTATTTTTAATACTTTTATATTTAATTTTATTTCTAGACCTATTTTAAATAAATTCAAAATTAATCTATGTAATTTAGCAATAATGACTATTAAGGATATATTAAATAAAATTTCGATTGAAAAATAAATGGTAGATTTTATAATTTAAAATACAACTTCTTATCTTATTAGATATTGTCTTAATTACTCTAAATTAAGGGTAAATAATTTATTTAGTATGATTCTTTAAGATCTCTATAGTTTAAATTTTTTGATTATTTGGGATGTCATAGAAATCTATATAATATTAGTTTTTAAAATTGAAATTAATATTTAGAGTTAATGATTTACGAGGAAGGGGGGCTTGGTTCTATTATCAAATAATAGATGATTATATTTTTTAGTAAATGAGCTAAACAAAATAATTATCGAAAAAAAAATATAAAAAATAAATTCTCAGCTATATTAAAATAAGTCATAAATTTTACTATTTTTAGGAATTATCAGTTGATACTACTAACAAACACTTTGATCGTAACTGGTTTCTTTGTTTTATTTATTCAAATATTTAGACTACTTAAATTCTCATTAATTTATCTCGATCTTAATTACCTTTGGATCATTTATTCAAATTATTACTCTCTAATAGTCTTATGTTTAGCTTTTAGTTGGTTATGTTTATCTTATTTATCGATATCTATGCTGAGGAAAATAAGAATTGATTAATTAATCCTTAAATTCTTAATAATTATATTTTTGTTTAAAAAAAATTTATGTATTAATTTCATTGTAATTATTGAGATAAATACTATGAAAAATTTTAATCTATGCTTTAATCCTTATGAATAGTTAAAGGATTATGGTAAAAATTATTCTTATAGGGATTATTGTAGCTTTAGTATATTCGCAACCAGATTTAAGACTTACAGTTGCAGACTGGTTAAGAGCTGCATCTGATTTTTTAGTTGAATCTGTTCAAGTAAAATAGTACATAGAAAAAATTTTACGTTCCTAATTTTTTTCTCCTCTTACAAAAATTAGTGAGACCACACAAATTACACTTATTGCAGGACCAGGAGATAAGTTGAATATCATTGAGATTGTAAATCCAAGAATTGAGATCAAAACGCCAAATATCGATGATCGGATCATTGCGATTCTTAGGCTTTTAGCTTTACTTACTCCTAATAACGTAGGAGTAGATAGTAATGCAATTACAAGAATTACCCCTACAGCAGACATTGAGC
>CAYSSQ010000017.1:0-18559 GCA_964433825.1 uncultured Prochlorococcus sp.
GAACATATAAAACTGGCAAAATTCTGTTAATAAGTCATAGTCTTCAAAGTTTTTTCTTTTATTCTCGAATTTACCCATATTATATTTTCCTAATAAATCTTTGTAGGAAATAACGCCTGAAGCAGCATCAGAACAATCAATTTCCCTTTGTTTATTACTTTTATCTAGTCCATTATTTATTTGGCTTAAGTTAAAAGCGATAAGGTAAATGCCTATAACTAAAAGAATATTTGTAATTATTCTTATATTTGGTCGAAAATTATCTTTAATGAAATAAAAACTATATACCAATCTAATTTAGTTCAGTTTTCCAATATTTTAAAGTGATTAAGTCAATTTTAACCATTATAATATTTATAAAGGATTTAATCAGTAATCTATTTAATAAGCACTAAAACATCTTAAGTAGATTCTTTATATCCATCTAATTATATGAAACTTTCAACCACCTCAACTGGTACAGTCTTAGAGTTAAAGTCAACAAAAAGAAATTATCCAGAAGCAAGAATAATAGTAATCGATGATAATGTGAATACATTTGAACACGTGGCGAATTGTCTTCAAAGAATCGTGCCTGGAATGAGTGAAGAAAGATCATGGGTTCTTGCTATTGAAGTTGATAGAGAAGGTTCAGCTGAAGTATGGAGAGGCCCCCTTGAACAGGCAGAGCTTTATCATCAGCAATTGGTTAGCCAAGGTTTGACTATGGCACCAATTGAAAAGATATAAAATATTTTTCGCCAACTTATGTTTCAAAAAAAATATTAATTATGTGAATAATTTCGAGTAATAAATTTCAGATTTATACTTTTGAGCATAGATTAATCAAAATTTTCTATTGATAAACTATTTTATTAATTTATTGATTTTTTTAAAATTATATTATTTGGTTAAATATTTATTTTACTTAAATACTTTCACTTTTTATAAGAATTTTATGATTATTTTTTAATTTAAAAAATTACAACAAAAGTTACTAGATATTAAATATGTATTTTTTGTACTGGCTTTAAATTTGAAACACATATATTCTCATAAAAATATTTCTTTTTTTAATTATGTATCTTTTTGCAGTAATCGGTTTTTTTGTAGCTTTTTTAGCTTTTATGAAAATTGGATCAAATGACTTCGGAATTACTACAGGTAAAGAATCACCAAAAGGTCCTAAAACATTCTAAATTTTAAAATTTTTTAATGAATACCTTTTCAATTAATATAAAATTTAATTTATAACTTAAAGATAAGAATATGGTTTAAATAATAATTGAATTTTCTTTGTGCGTTTAAAAATTTAAAAGTAATATGCATTCAAAATCTGATTTTTCTAATTTAATTTTATATTTTGTTGATGATTTATTTTTAGATTTTATTTATATTATTAACCTCTTGAATCACTAATGTTTTATTAATCTTTTAAATTCATTTTGCAGATTTCCTATTCTTATAACTAGTTTATCTTTTCTTGCACCATTTATAAAATTGATAAAGCTACTCCTTTTAAATCCTCACTAAAGATTCATAAACATAAAATTATTTCTCTATTTTGGTTATAAAATTTTCCATTTGGAAGTAGACTTCATTTAATAAAATAAATAATCAAACCAGTGAATGCTCTACCAATAAGAAAACAGACTGTCAATAACGCTAGTAACTTTGCTAATCCCATTTTTAGCTAATAAACTAAATTAAAAGTTCTATTAACTTTTCAGAGATATATTTTTATCAATAAAAAATTTTTAACTTTATTAGCCTAACTTTATTGTGAAAGAGAGCTGAAGAAATATTTTATCATCAATTTTTAATAGCCATTTGCCAATGATGATATAACCCATATGATTTCTCTCGCAACAACTGCAATTTTCTAGAATTTATTTTGATAACAATTCCGTCTGTTGGATAATTTATAAAAAGGTTTTTAGTTAACCAAGCCTGTCTAAATGTTTCTACTTGGCTAGTCCTATTCGCTTCAACAATTTCAGGTATGGTAAAGCCCAGTTTCCGAAGGTAAACGAGATTTTCATACTGGTTCTTTCGGGTTTTAATGATTTGAAACGCGCTGAAGCTAATTTTAGGATTCGGTGTATAGTCTCTACTTCTAAGGTATCCAGAAGTAATTCTTTTCGAGATACACGGTCTTTCTTCTGGGGTAAATAATTCTCCACGAACCACAAAAAGTGATCTAAGTTTGATTTCTTTTGGGATGTTTTTAATGGCTTGGACTTTCCTGGAAACATCTTTACCTCTTCGATTTATAGCTGAATCAAATTTGCCATCTATATATCTAATAGCAATGGAACAACCATAAATCTTAGGCTCAATTAACAATTTAGTATTTGGTAAAAGATCTTTTAAAAATTCATTTGTTTGATCTTTTGGGAGCGATGGTAATACTAAATTATTCCTTTTATTAAAGTAATCACATTTTGGATCTATTCTTTCTAGTTTTCTTTCTAATTCATCAAATTGACTATCTGAAATTAACGGACGTCCCGCTCTATATTCATTATCATAATATTTAATCCTTTCTTCAAGAAAAGTTCTCATTATTAGATTTTTATTTAGATTCAATTAAAGATATTAATATACTTTTTAATTCTTAATAATCTAAAATACTATAAGTTTTCAAATAATTTTACAACTATATCGTATTTCTTTAATCAACACTGGAAATATAACTTCACCAATCCATGATCCAAATGAAGAATTATTTTATAAATGTTTTTTATATCAAAGATTCATAATCCCAATCTATATATTTAGCTTGATTCGTTGTAGCTAGTGTTTTTTAAAAGAATTTTTTATTCTTATAAAATCATTAAAGCACGTGAATAAAAGTGGTTTATAAAATTACTTTCCTTTAACTCTTAATTTTTTTAAATTTACACTAAATTAATAATATGACATTACCACCTCCTCAAGTCATCTTTGGCTTATTTTTATTATCAATAGTTCTCGTATTTGTTTTTGATATCAGATATAGTCCCTTTGGTGAAAACGATGACGGTATCTAAGTAATGAAAAATCATAATTTAGGCCTTTTAATAGCTATATTTTTGTTGGCTTTAATGCAAAGACTTATCAATTTACTAAGTTTATAGATGAAGTTATTATTAAATATATAACGATATCTAGCTTTATTATCATCACTTTTTTAATATTTTTTTCAAATGTTTTTATACCAATTTAGGGATTAGTCTATGCTCTAGTGAATATATTGGTACTCACGTTATGCTTTTTATTATGGGACTATTTGCCTTTCCATAAAAATAATTCAATAAATAATTTTATCTTAAATTTTAGAATTTCAGCCCTGCTTTTTTAAGTAAAGATTTTTTGTACTGGGCTTGTCTGCTGTAAATAATAAAAACAATATGATTCCAAACAAAACTAAGAAAGTGAGTGCTAATTGCATAACTTCCATAATTAAAAGCCTACTTATCATTTATATCTCTAACTTAGCAAGTCTTTTAAAAAGGGAAAAGGGTAATCTTTCTCAATAAAATAATTAAATTTCTATCTTCCCATAACGTTTAAATCTTTACTCTAGGCATTTATGACTGACATCTCTAATTATCAATTCCAATTATAGAACAAAGAATTAATATGAAAATGCTACATAAATGTATCGTTTATGTGATTTATGTCAAGAAAAAGGCAAAAAATATTTATTTTCTTTACATCTGTTAATAAAAGTGTTACATTTATTAACAATTAAACTTTTATCAAATGACTAATTCTTCATACATCACAACTGAGTCAGGTGGGAGACAGAATATGTTCCCAACTGAAACACTTCCTTATATCGATGAATCTGTTTCATATGAAGGATATCCTCAAAATGCGGAAAAAATCAATGGACGTTGGGCCATGATTGGTTTGGTTGCTCTTTTTGGAGCTTATGTAACTACAGGACAAATTATTCCAGGCGTTTTCTAATGAGTCCACTTTTAACCTTTCTGGTTTTAATAGTAATTGTTACTGCTTCATTAGTAATCTACTTAACTAAACAATTTCAAGAAGAAAATTTAAACTACTTACCTTCAAATCAAATGACTAAATCAAAGACTAACATCAAGACAATCGAGAAAGAAAAGGTTGTTGCTGAAACCCTCAACGGTAGGTTCGCAATGATAGGGTTAATTGCAGCTATGGGAGCTTATTTAACAACTGGACAAATTATTCCAGGATTTGTTTAAGCTGATAATTCCACTAAAGATCGTTATGAGCTTGCTGATAGGGATATAAGCAAGCTTTTTTATTTTCTAGAAATCTTTCTTTCAATTAAAATTAAAATTGTTATTTTTTTATCAGTTTTTAAATTTAATCTCAAGAGTATTAAGTTTAAAGTGATTATTAATAATAAGTAAATATCTTCAATTTAAAAAACTATAAGCTATAGATTCTCTTTGTTATTATTACCATTTTGGTTCAGTTACTTGCCAGCCAGAAGTAATTAATCTTTGATACTCAACTCTTGCCTCAACTATTTTAACTTCCTTTCTAGTTTTCATAAGTGGAGGCTTCTCGCCAAGTGATCCAACCACTAATCCTGTATCAATATACATATATTCACTAAAACTTTCTTTATTAGTTCTGTTTTTTGTAAAACATCTTACTTCTGTCCAGTTAGGACAAATTAACCATGCTTCTTGACTTAGCTTTCTAGTATCTTTTTCCACTTTAATTTTAAATCTTAATTTATAATATTGGTTAATCAATAATAATCGACCTATATTTATCTTTTCTATTTACTTCATTAAAAGTATAAATTTGATCCTAAGCTAATAAATATATCTTATTATTATTTTTATCCACTTTTAAGAAAACTTACAAAATTATAAAAGTCTGGTAATTTAAGTAAAAACTTGATCAAATGAGTATTTTTTTAGAACAACTTTTTTCTTCATATCTAAATTTCTGGTTAAATTTTGCAGACTTTAAAGGGGATACTTCTAGAAAAGATTGGTGGTATGTACAACTTGCGAATTTGATAATTACTTTTATTACTTTTCCACTTGCTGCTTCAATAGGAATTAATATTTATGGGATTATTTCTCTCTTACCACAAATAGCAATCGATTTAAGAAGATTAAATAATTTTGGGAAAGACTGGAAGTGGATATTTATTAATTTAATTCCATTCCTTGGGTGGATATTGTGGTTTATATGGCTTGGATTTGGCAAAGAGGGGAGAGGAAAAACGAATTTTTTTTAAATGAAATATATTTATTCCTTATTTTCTTTTAATTTCTTATTGGATAAGATTAGGTTCTCTAAAAAGTTAGATCATGATGTGATTTTTATCATTAATAGACCTTATTAAAAATAATAGATAAGTTATTAGAAGGCATTTTGTAAATTTTAAATTTAGTAAAACCATTTATTCTTGCTTCTTCGCAAACTTCCTCTAGATCTCTTACACCCCAATTCTTATTTTCTAACTTTAATGATTTGTCAAATAATTTATTACTGTGACTAGTATGTTGAGACTTGATTTTAAAAGGTCCGTATAGGATTAAAAATTTCTTATTATCTGAAACTAATTGACTAGACTCTCTAAATAATGATTTCGTACATATCCACGGAGTTATATGAATCATATTTATAGAAATAATTCCCAAGAGTGATTCTTTTGTTTCAAAAGGAATTTCCCAAGGATGTTTTGTTACATCAATATTTAAAGGTTGAGGCATTTTAAGATTCAATTCTTCATGAGCAATCCATGAACTAATACTTTTTCGATGTTCTAATTTGGGATCACTTGTTTGCCAGATTATTTCTGGAAATCTTTTTTGAAATTCAATTCCATGTTCTCCGCTTCCGCTTCCAATTTCTAAAATAAAACCTTTTTGGAGGGAAAGTTTTGATAATACATCGCCAATAAATTTTTTATTTCTTTGAGTCGCAGGGTAAAATAATCTTGAGTCCATGAGTATTTAGCGATTTGTCTTTTAATTTTAATTAGAGATAAATGCAACAAATAATAATATACTTATTCAAATTAAATTTTTTAAAAATCATTTTTTCATAATTTAAATTTTAAAAAACTTTCCACTAAAGAATCTAGTTTTGTTGTTAATTAAACTAGTATCTAATTTTTTTATGTTCTTAATATGTTCTTCTTATTATTAATTTTATTAAAAATATTTAGTAAGTATCTTTTAAAGATTTAACCATTAAATTTCTAAAATTAAAATCATTGTGCTGATACAAACTTTATCTGACTTACTCACTTTGATTAGATGAAGAAATTGCTCCTAAGCTAACTATATCTATAAGATAATTCACAAATTTGTTACATTTATGTAGCTTCTAAGCATATATATCAAAAATAAAGGCTAATATCTTTACAATCTTTAATATATATGTTACAATAATTAACAATTACAAATTACTTATTATGACTCCTGAAGCAGAAAGATTTAACGGTTGGGCAGCAATGCTTGGCTTCGTTGCAGCTGTTGGCGCATATGTATCAACAGGTCAAATTATTCCTGGTTGGTTCTAATGGATAATACTCAAAGCAAAAGAAATATTGACCCCCAGAAAGTAACAGCCGAAAAGCTCAATGGCAGATTTGCTCTATTAGGAGTAATTGCTTTGGTTGGTGCATATGTATCAACAGGTCAAATCATTCCAGGTATGGTTTAATGTCACGTTCGGTTTCAGTTACAACAGAGTCTGGTGGGAGACAAAATATTTTCCCAACAGAAGTACAAACTCAACTAGTTCAAGACTACACTAGCTATCCAGCAGAAGCTGAAAAAGCTAATGGAAGATGGGCAATGATTGGTTTCATGGCATTGTTGGGAGCCTATTCAACAACAGGCCAAGTTATCCCAGGGATCTTCTAGTTATGAACATTGATATTTTCCTTATATCCTTTTTTACCTATTTGTTAATACCTGTAATTATGGTTGCTAAAGGTAAAAAAGCATAACTTTAACATCATCTAAATTAAAACTAATTCTATAAAATTCTATGAATGTACCAGTTTATGACTTTCCAAACTCCCCTATATTAATACTAGGTTTTTTTGGAATTGTAATAGCACTTTTAACTCTATTTATTACCTTTAATAAATACTTCAATTCCCCGCTAAACAGGGATAGAAAATTTTTAAAGAATTCTTTAGAATTTGAATTTAAAAAAGTTTCATCTCAAATTTTTTAAAAATGAAACCTATTTCATTTGAACTCTATAAAAAATTAGTTAAGGGTTATAAACCATAATTTACTTATCTTTGATTTTGTAATTGGTTCTTAATTCTTATGAATTCCTAATTTCGTAAAGTAACTAAATGAATTAAACACCAAACCTTTTCATTAAAAATACTAAAAGTATGGATACTCCAAAAGTAAAAAACATCGAAAAAGAAAAATTAATTGCAGAAACTCTTAATGGACGATTTGCAATGCTTGGTTTAATGGCGGCTTTAGGAGCCTATTTGACAACAGGTCAAATTATTCCAGGCTTTGTTTAAAACTTTATTTCTAACTAAAATGGAAAACTCTAAATTGAGCTATTTACAAAATGCAGAGAGAACTAATGGCAGGATGGCAATGATGGGATTCTTTGCATTAGTTATAAATTACGGCCTTTTTGGCTGGATAATACCCGGTATATTCTAATGAATTTAGGTATTATTTTTCTCAAAGCTAATATTCTTGGAGCTATAACTTTACAAGAGTTAGATTGGATTAGTGATAATGAGCATCAATTTTCACGAGTTGATATGTCATTACTAATAAAACTAGGTCGTCTTATGGATGAGGGAATTATTGAGATTGATAGCAGTAAAACTGCGTAAATTTTTTCATAATTTTTAAATTTATAATGAATTAAATAAGAATTAAAAGTATATATATTTTATGAATTTCTTATTTACGAAAAAGGTTTATAGTTTCATCTAAATCTGCACAAGGCTGTATATTTATATCCATAAATTCTCTCCATGGTCTCCATTGACGCCAAATTATTTCTAGTGAATCTGTATTTACTACTGAAAATCCACTTCCATTTTGAGGTAAAAATATCCAAGACTTAACTTCATAACCTTCCGGCCTATTCTGGGGGCCTCCATTTTCGTACCACTCTAAAAGCATTTGAGCCCCTTCCTCTTGAGCTTCTGCATCATAAAAGTTATAAGAAATAAGAAAAAGCATAAAAAATAATTAATCAATTTTATTTTAAATGATTTAAAAATTAATTTGATAAAAGATTTAATACTTAATTAATTTATTAAGATCTTTATAAAAAAATATATAAAAATAATTTAAAAAATAAAGTTCATAGTTTAGTTTAATATTTTAAAATCATATTTATATTTACTCCTAAACTTTCTTAAATAAGATCAAAGATTGGACTTTTATTTACTTTGGAATAGATTTAAGAGAATAACTCATTTTATTAGTGAGTAATTTCTTAATAGCTTATAAAGATTTATTCTATCTAATCCACTCATAAATATTAGCGTCAAAATAAGTTAATGATTCTAAATATTTTTTAATACTTTAATTTTCTATTCCTTATTCTTCATCTCGGATAGTGCACTATTTCCTTCCTTCAAGGTTTTAAAAACAAACCATAAAATCATACCTGAAATAGTAATGGCCAATATGCTTAATGAGACTATAGTACTCATATTAAAAATAGTAATTTAAAATACTGATATTTTTCCATTCTTCATTTAATAAATCCTTATAATCTTTCTTCTCTTTTATATTGGATTTTATTTTTGATACTTTCATAGTAGTTTTGAAATCTTTTTATATTCATAATAATAAATTTCTATCATTGTCTTTACCCTGTTTTAATATGACCTCAAATTTTTATATAATTTTACGCTATTTCTTTGATTATTTACAATGTTAATTTTATAAATAAACTTAATTATCTTAT
Source organism: uncultured Prochlorococcus sp. (assembly GCA_964433825.1). Lineage (GTDB taxonomy): Bacteria > Cyanobacteriota > Cyanobacteriia > PCC-6307 > Cyanobiaceae > Prochlorococcus_A. Next base: position 8,902 of record CAYSSQ010000017.1, read on the forward strand.
TTTTAGAAATATTTTTATTTTGGAAAGGATAAGTTACATTAATCATCAAAATATGAGCAAGTATAGTTCACTAACTCTAAAATCTCTAATTTAAAAGAAGAATCTCTAGGCACACTAAATTCCATACCCTCAGTTATCAATACCCAATCATCATCTTCTTCTCGTTTTAAATTTAGTTTCCCAGAGACTATTTCCATAAGTTCTCTTGATACAGTGCTAAATTCATATTTCCCTTTAAGCATAACGCCTAATGTTTTTTTAGAACCATTGTCTAGAAAGATATTTCTACTAATAACCTTACCTTCAAAATAAATATTTGCTTTTTTATCAACATCTACATTTTTAAAATTATTCATTTAAATTTTAGTATTATTTGCACTAATAATTCTAATCTAATAATGTACTAAATTATCAAATAAAAATAAAAATATTATTTACCAGAGATTTCCTTGTAAGTGTCTCTCTATGCAAATGCTTTCACATTCTTCGTCAATCCCTTTTGGATTTATGTCGCAAAAGGATAAACATTCATAATATGCATCAACAGGGTGCTTTTCATCTTTAAATTTTGTTTTCTTTTTTTTAGTCACAAATCTACCTCTTAAAGATTTATTTTTGAGTTAATTTATTTATTAATTCATCTAACCATTCAGTATTATTTTTTTTTCTTTTATCTCTTTGACCTTTTTGAATATACATAATATATAAAAATTTAATTTTGCTAATAATATTAGGATTATCTAAAACATTCAATAAGTAAAAATACCAGATGTACTAGCATGACAAATATTAATTTAATTATTTGTAGATATATTAATTTTAAAATTTAATAAATATCATGTGATTTTATAAATATTTTCTTCATTCTTAAAGAAGAATTAGAAAAATAAACATTCCAAAGCTAAATAATAAACTTAAGCTTTTTGAATATATCATTTAATATTTTCCTCCTTACTATTTTTTTCAAGAATAAATACCAGTTCTTTCTCAGACCAGAAGATATCTATTCTTGTTAAAAGTTTTTCAAAGAAAAGATTTAATATTTTCTTCATTAAGATAATTTATGTGTAATATTATTTTTATAAAAATTCTTATTTATGTAATTAAGTACAATTTACTATTAATTTGTATTTAGTGTTTAAATATTTATTTACCCCTAAATGTATTAAAGATAATTATTTTTATATATTTTAATCTGTTCTTTAATATTATTTTTAACCTTAAAAATAAATCATATTAAAATTAATGGATTAAATTTATTTTTGGTTTTATTCTACTACTTATTTATATTGAAATATTATTTTTAAGGGACTAACTTTTTATACTTTTCACTTAATATTTTGGCTCTCTTAATGCAGAAATTAATAATCCTCCTATTAAACCAACATTAATAAGCAAAGCTCTTTGGTGTAATGGAAACAAATGAAAAATTAATGTTGTGGGGATAAGAAAAAGTAATAAAAAGACTGCACCAATTTTTTGATTTGATCCAAAAATAAAAAAGCCAGAACCAAAAGTAAGGCAAATAATTGCACCAACTAATAATATTGAAGATATTGGATTTGGAATGCCCTTTGATGAAATGTATGATACTGTTTTTGCAAAATCGGTTATTTTATCTGGTATAGCAGAAATGAAAATAGATGATAATGCTACTCTTGCAACGAAATCTAAAAAAGTTTTAATATTTTTATCTTTAAAGATTATGCCTTTCATTTCATTAAAATTTATAGGATCTCTTAATTATAGATTAATCTTATTTTTTTGAATCACTCCAAGTTTCTTGATATAACCAACTCAGAAAAATTAATGAAAGTATATTTCCAAAAGTATAAACTATTCCCCATAAGGGGTTGTATATATTTGCAATAATTGTAGACATTATAAAGATTATTAATCCAGAAATAATTAAATCCTGAATAGGTAATTGATCTAAATTTACTGACTTTATCATCTATTTATTTTAATAATAATTTATTTTATCATTTGACTTTAAATAAAATTTATATTTTCTTTCAATGAATAAAAAATAATTTTTATAAAAATTTTAAACTTAATAACAAATTATAAAATAAGATTTATATGAATTAAAGAATCTAATAAAAAAAACTAAACCTTATTGATTCTTCCTCCGTAACATTCATTCCCGATTTTAAAAAAGCCTGAAGTTGCTTTTATTAATTCTTTTTCATTTGTAAGCTTTGATAATTTTGATGCTAGACCATAAAAATGAACTTTATTCACTTCATATGATTTAAATCTATTTTGATATCTATGCCATATTTCATGATCTTTAAAAAGAATTGCTCCTCCAGTTAATTTAAGATCTTCTTTTTCATAACTCCAACTTGTACTTCTATCTTTGGTTGGTTTATGAGTATAAAAATCACCTTTGATTTTGCGCTTATTTAAAATTAGTCCCTTAAGACCATTCGTTCTTCTCTCAGATAAAATTATCGAAATTGTTGGAACCTCTTCCGAAATTAATATGCAATTAATGGGCTGTATTAGCTCTACTAATAATAAATAAAATTCCAATATATCCAAATTGCTATTTGTTATGTTACACCTAATTGATATAAATTAAATTAGTTAATGATTATTTTATAAAATTATTACTATTTGATACTATTTTAAAAAGTCTTAAAGCAATTCGAGTAGTAAGTTTTAAGAGATAATAAAGTTACTTTTATTAAAAATTATAAATAAGTTCCTCTATTAAAAAATTTAAACTGATTATTAAATAGTTAAAGTTTAGGAATGCTTTATTTTATTAATAAAAAAAATAAGAAACTCTAGGCTTAGGTTATTAATTTTATAATCCAGTTCTTTATTTATTAATGTAAGTCGATTAAATTTTAAATTTAGATTATGCTGCAACTGATGATTCTTCATCATTGGAAATTCTTATCCTTTCTTCTAGCTTAGGTCCATATAATTCATTCCCCCATATTTCAATTCTTGAATTATTAGGAACCTTAAAAGAATAAATCTCTAAGGGGAATAACACTCTTTCCAAGAAAAATTTTGATGGGCCAATGCACCTTAGAACAATCATCCTATTACCTTTGTTTTTATAAGAAAAATTAATCATTTTTTGGATATTATTATGCTTATTAAACTATGCTTTAGTTGATTAATGATGTATTAAAATTTACTTTAATAAAGAATTATTAGAAAATTAAGTCTAAATTGCTATTATTTTATTATTAGTATTCTTGAGCCAAGTTATATTATCGTTTGATCTATATAAAAATATCTAATTTGATAATAAACTTTAGTAACTAATAAATAAAATTATTAAATTTGTAACCTACTAATTTGTATAAAGGAGAGAATTATTTTCACATACCCATTTTATTGGTAATAAAATAGGACAACCCTCTAATTCATTTGCTTCAACTCCTCTAAGATCAGCTGCCCTTAAGTTAGCACCTTTCAAATCTGAATAAGTAAGATCAGATTCGACGAGCTTTGCATTCTTTAAATTGGCTCCTCTCAAATTAGTTCCTCTAAGTTCTGCACCACTGAGACTTGTACCTCTTAGATTGGCATCTCTAAGATTAGCTCCATTAAGCAAAGCACCATTTAATTTTGCATTTCTCAAGTCAGCACCAATAAGATTTGCATTCCTAAGATCTGCCTCTCTTAGATTTGCTCCTCTAAGATCTAATCCAACAAGGTTGGCACTATTCATATTTGAACCTTTTAATCTTGCACCTTTAAGAACTAATTTATCTAAATTAGCACCACTAAGATTAGCTCTACTAAGATTAGCACCACTAAGAATCGTAGATCTCAAATCAATACCACTAAGATTAGCACCTTGAAGATCAGCATCACTAAGATTTGCATTATTAAGTTTAGCTCCATTAAGGTTAGTATTTCTTAGATCAGATTCTGTTAAGTCAGAACTACTAAGATCAGTATTCTGTAAATCCCGATTCCTTAGGTCAAGAGATCTGAGATCGGTGTGAAATAATTCTCCTCCTTTTATTATTTTTCTAATTTGAGGTTTAAGGTGATCTGCAAATGATACGAAAGGAATAATTGCTAAAGTTAATGTTCCTGCTAAAAAAAAACTTTTTTTCATAATTAATAAATGAATTAAATCAAATTAGATTTTGAATAAAATTAAGGTTATTTGATTTTAATTCATTAATAAAAATTAAGAAAATCGAAAGTTACAAATTGTTTGGTAAAAACAATATTAATTAAAATTGATCTTATGTAAATTTTAAATAAAAAACAATTTATTAATTAGTTTTTATAAAAATAAAAAGGATAAAATAATAATCTCTAAATTTTTTAAATATTTTTAATTAATTTATTCTCATTTTTCTTTTTGTGACTTTTCTTTCTTAAAGAAGTTTATTTATAATGACTTTAATTGCAATGAATGTTAATTAAAAAATACTTTGTAATCAATTATTTAAATTTTGATCTTGCTTGTAAAAGGGTAACAAATAACTGTTTAGGCAAATCAATTAAGCTTCTTAACATATTTTTTGGACTAAAATTTTTTAAATCTTCTAATAAGTATTTGGATATTGCGAAAGCAGATATTTTATTAAAATTACTTTTGATTTCTGAGGATTTTATCTGAAATTTACTAGGAAAAGTTGGAAGTTCTATTGGGTTCATATAATTAACCTGGAAGCTAAAAAATTCTCTAAATAGTAAATTTGTAGGAGAAGTCTTTAATCTTAATGATTTTACTCTTGACATCTTAACTTTTTCTATAGTGGGATACTTATACAATGCCATTTATTTATTTCAAAGCAATAGCCAATAAAAAATTTTTAAATAAAGTATTGTTTATTAATTTTTTAAATACTAATTTGATTTATTGAAAAGCTTTCTTTAATTCATTTAAATTATTTCTAATATTATTATCTCTATATTGATTTATATCAATTTATTCTAGAGCGACTTCTTTGACTTCACTAAGTAGAGCGTTTTATTTATTTAAAGTCTATTCATTTCTTCTTCTAAATATTAAAAAACTAAAATGAGTGTATAAATTTAATTTATAAGATAGAGATAACAATGAAAGGGGGATTAAATTTTGTATTTACATATATTATTAGTATTAATTAATGCATAACTTATTCCAAATATAAATCTATATATATTATTAGTTAGTAAATTTTTCATTAATTATGAACTGAATCTTTATAACTATTCATCATATAAATTTTTTCTAAATTCTTTTTAATACTTATTTGTAAAAGATAATTTTTATAGCTCTTGCTGGAAATATATTTAGTAGAGTAGATAAAAAGTACTATAAGCAAAATTGCATTTGATAAGCAAGAAAAAGCTTCTAAAGACATTCTATTTTTTCTATTTCCTAAATCCTCTCATAGTGATTAGTTTATATTAAAATAAAAGCTACAAATCAATAGGACACAATATCACAAAAATAAATAAAATATTATTAACCATTTAGTTTAAGTAAAACCACACAAAAAATAAATTTAACAAGAACTTAGTATGAGTCAAAAAAATTAAATAATTATTCTTTTTTATTAAATTCATCTTTCAACTTTTTATTTCTGCGAATTACTTCATCATCACTGAAGACGGGGGTTATATTCCATTCGACTCCAAATTTTTCTCTCCAGATAGCAAAATGTTCATCAACTTTAAAATGATTATCTGCAATACATGTTACAAATACTTCTCCCGTTTGAGGAGCATGAACTCTACTAACTAAAGCAAAGCCCTCAAAATTATCTTTTGGAGCACCAGATTTTATATATTCTTCAAAAAGTTTATAACCTTCAGATTGAGAAAGATTATCAGGAATTAATCCATGAATATGATAGTAAGCCATAAAAAATAATTTTTTTGAATCTTAATTGGAATTATGTGAGAATAAGTCTATTTATTTTCAAACTTAGATTTTATTACCTTCAAAGATATTTAAATTTATTTCTTAAATAATATATTCCCTAATTAATTTAAATTTTGAATAATTACATATTAAAAATTTAAGTCTTTCTTGTCCCGCCATAGCAATATTTATCTTGTTGAGAAATTATATCCCAACATTTTCTACAACAAAATATCCATTTTTTATATTTTATAGATTTTACCCTGTAATGAATATTACCTTTAATATTACATAAATGACATTCTTTCATTATTATCTTTTTTCAGTATTTGAAATACTGCTTGGGGAGTTTAACCAACTGTAAATTCCTATGGGTATTTGAAAGGCAATAATAACCCCGCAAATAATGAAAAATATTCTTAATAATAAGTGTTTGTTCAAATTTTGATTATTAATAAAGTATTTTAGTTATTTATAGCAAAGATTTTTTAATTGGGTTAATCAAAATAAATAAAGTAAATTTAATTTTATATCTAATTTCAAATAAGCTCATTTACTCATAAATAAATTTTTAATTTTTATTTTATACTCTTTTTAGGAAAATTAAATAGAAAATCATAAGAGTTTAATTTATCAAAAATTTAATTATATTTGAACCTCTTTTGTTTAAATAAAATTTAAATATAATATTTATTCTTATCTATTAAGATGAAATTGAAATTATTTTATGGTATTAAATTTAATACTATGAAAAAAAATATTTTACAAACTAGATAAAACTTTTTCGCGTTATTAACTAAAAGCATATTTTGCAAATATATTAGTAAAAATTAAGCATAATTTCGTGGTTGAAGCTTTATCTGGTAATTGGGGAATATTTTTAATTTTACTTTTGCGATTTACAAGTATAGCTGTTCCTATATTACCGGGAACTTATTGCTTATTAATTTCTGGCTACCTTTTTGGATTGGTAAATGGATTATTGATAAGTTTTATAGCTGATTTAGTGGCTTGCTCTTTTAGCTTTTATCTTTCTAGAAGATTCGGTAGGAGATTACTTAAAAAATTAATGCCAAAAAAATATTTAAATAAATTTGAAAATATCTCAAAAAATTATCTTGAAAAAAACTTTTTTCTTTTAACTGGTTTCTTAATGACAGGATGGTTTGACTTCGTAAGTTATGGAGTAGGACTTACTAAATTAAAATGGAGGACATTTCTTTTCTCCTTAATACTTAGTATAGTTCTTTCAGATTTACCTTTTGTGGCAACTGGAAATGGTTTTAAACAAGTTCAAAATAGAAATTTCAATATTAAAGAAATATTAGAGGGAAATGTACCCTCACTTCAAAAAGAATATTTAATTATTTTTATAATAAGTGCTCTAATGATATTTGCTATTGGTATCATCGGAGCCTTCATTAACAAAAGGTATATAAACAGGAATAATGATATAGAAACCAAATAATCATTTTAATATTTAGTTGAAAATTTTTTATTTGGAATTTTTCTATTTAAAATTATTCTTTATGAGCTATAAATTTTTTTATTTGAACATAAATATTTCAACTTAAATAATTATTGGTAGTTTTGATTAGAGTTAATTACTATATATGGAAAATTGGCAAATCTTCTTTGTTGATGCATCTATTTTTGTTTTTATATTTCAAATTTTATTAGTTGTGTCTATTTTTAAAATAACTAGAAATTTATATCCAGAAAAAAGGAATAAAGAATTATTGGAGAAAACTTATAAAATGAATTCATACTCTAAAAAATAGAATAGTATTATAAACTCAGATTTTATAAATTTAAAAGTATTTCTAGAAGTTAAACTTAAATATAATAAGTAAGTTTCTATAATATTAAATTTAAAGCGATTTTATTGAAAATAAATTTTTAAAAATTTATTTACCCACCATTACAAAAACGTACTGCATCAGCTTTCCCAGCCCCTGACTCAATAATTTCTTCAACACACTCGTTAAATACTTTGGATTCTTTCTTAACAGAGCAAAATCCAAAAGCTATTAATGCTAATGCTAAAGCTGAAATAACTGAAGAACTTAATTGAATTAGTCCATAAGCTAACATTGCTTTTTTCTTACCGCCACAGTTTTTTGTTTCTTTTTTTTCTTCAGTCATTTTTGTATATTAAAATTTAAATATAATAAATTTCAAAAAAATCGACGTTAGCGATGTGCCGTATTTACCGTCTAATTGACGCCATTACAATTAAAGCCACTACAATTTATTATTTTAAATACTTTTTGGACAAATAATTGGAAATTATAATCACGAAAATATAACCATATTAGTATTACAAATAATATTGTAAAACCTAATGCTAAGTATTGATACCAGTGGGTACCTGTACTATCAACTCCATTTTTATCAAAATTAGAATTACTCATTAATATCAAACAAACTTTATTTTTAAATAAGTTTTAAAAAATAGGCCCTTAAAGATTTCATATAAAAGAAAGAGTTCAAATAGTTTTATTTTTTGCTTTAAAGTTGTTGGTAACATCTTTTGATCAATTTTTTAAAAATAGCGTGCAGTGTAAAAGGAAGATTATTGCTATTTTATAAGTGACTTTAACTAATTATTTAATAAATTAGGAATGAAAAATCTTTTATTTAAATCTTAATTGTTTTTGAGAGTATAAAAAAATATGTTTATTGGCAAAAAAAGCTAATTTTATAAGCAATAAAAGTAATTTTTAAGGATTAAATAGTTGCTATTAATTAATTATGCTTAAATTTAAAAACAAAAAAGAAAATCTTAGTGAATTTCAGAATCACGTCTTTAAGTCTTGGGATGAATTTATGCAAGCTGAGATAGAAGAATCAAAAGATAATTTTAGTATTGATAGGGAAGAAGACTTTTAAGATAAATTCAATAATTTATTTAAGATATAATTTATGTATAAGTTTATTAAGGACTATTTATAAAACTTTTTAATCTTAAGAAATTTATTAATGCTGGAATTAACAATAAAACTGTAATAAGCCTAACAGCATGTAATGCCGCAACTGCTGCTCCAACGCCAAATTCGGCTCCTATTAAACTCATTCCTATCGTCCCACCAGGGGCAGAACCTAATATTGCAATTTTAGGATCAATACCTAAAAATTTAATTATGAGAAATGATATTAATAATCCAGTTAATAATAATGAAAAAGTAATTATTAAGGCAGGCTTCCAAAGATTTTGCAATTCTCCTAAGGTATTTTTATTTATTCCTGTTCCAATGACAGTTCCTATACCTATACCAAGAGCAGTTTTTGTACCTACTGGCCATTCTGCAATTTCAATTTGACCGCTTATACTTAATATTCCCGCTCCAACAATGGCCCCTAAAAGTGAAGCTGCAGGTATTCCCGTGTAAATCATTAAAGTACCTATTCCTGCACCTGCAAGGATATATAGAAATAAATTTAAAAAAGAAGACATAGTTAAGTATTGAAAAAATTCCTTAACCAATTTTTACTCCTTAATATAAGATAAACAAGTCGTTAAAAAATTTATTTTTTTTAAAAACTCAGTCAAGAATTGATTTTTCTAACTTCATAAAAGAAAATTTTTCATTCCTAAATAATGAATATTAAAAATATTAGTTTTATTAATATACTTTTTGCTGTCTTTCTAACGCTATTAATTATTGTCCTAAGTTTAATAACAATTAATTTAAGACCTTTAGCTCGTTGGGCAACTTATCAAACAATTTGTATAGAAAATGAAAGTATTGATACTACAATTCCATGGGCAGTAAGAAAATGCAATGGTAGATCTAAAGTTTATCAAGTTAAATAAAT
>CAYSSQ010000017.1:18659-30434 GCA_964433825.1 uncultured Prochlorococcus sp.
CATGGGCAGTAAGAAAATGCAATGGTAGATCTAAAGTTTATCAAGTTAAATAAATATCTTTACTTTCAAAGCTTTAAAAATATAATCTTAAAAAAAAACTCTTTTCATCCTCTAAAACATAATCTTTCTCATAATTTATAAAATAAAGAATAATATTACTTAGTCTTTATCGTGTACGTTTTTTATTAATAAAAGTGCGTTTTATCTTCAAAAATTAAGACTTTATAAACTTATTGCCTGATTTAATGATTATAAATCGCAGAATTTCTAAAAATACTCCATTATTAAAATTATGAGAGACCCAATACTCTATTTATCAATATTTCTTGCCTTAACGGGGATTTTCACCTTAATTAATTCATTCTCAGATGACGACGACGACGGTGATGGAGATGGTGGCAAATATATATATAATTTAGATTATGTCGGTGTTTATGATTAATTATTTTTAAAGATTTTCAAGTTTAATAAAGATATCACGCAAGTAAGAGCAAATACCAAAAAAACATGAAATAATATCTCTTAGCAAATACTGATTAACTTCATTTCATAGTACTTTTGTAAATAATTTATATCCATATAATTTTTTATTAAAATTTTCTAGCATTTTTGTAGATTTAAAATGTTATTTTTTCCAAAAAATTTTATTATTATTGGTTGTTAAACTTTTCAAGCATAATCTTATAAGTTAGGTATTTCAAGAGTCCAGCCTTTTAAAAGTAAATCATGCCATTTTTGCCAGGCATCATTTATTGAGATTTTATTTGCAGATTTAATACCTCTTGGCTGACCAGAATGATCTGCATAAAAAGTTTTTAAATTAATTTTTAAATTCCTTCTGCTTGAGTTATTGCATGACTCAAAATGCATCAATTTTCTTCCCCCAGGACTAAGCAGCCAGCCACTTGGGTTGCCAATACGATAACCGTAAGAAAATTGAGACCATACAAAAGCATTTTTAAGAGTCATTTTAATAATACATATGTACTATATTTATAGCTAATTTTTCTTTTGTTCGTCAAGTATATTCTTTCTAACTTTTTAGAGTCAAATACAATTTCAGAATCAATAAAAATTATAAATTATAAAAATTTATTTGATTTTCTTTTGTTTATAAAAATTTTTTTATTTCTAAATTTTAAATTTATAAAAATAATTAGGAGCTTTAAATTTTTAATTTGGTAATTTATATCTCTTTTGTATTAAAACTAAATCCTTTATGGATTGATTAAAATTTAATCTCTTTTTTTGACAAAATATCTTTAGAATTAAAAGATGTTTTTAATGATTGTTATGGGTGAGTCTAAAAGAAGGAAGAAACTTGGATTATCTCCAAGGAAATCTGTTTTTTGAGTTCAGATGATAATAAAGATAGATTAATTGCTTGGCTGCCGATTACAAAAAATTTATTTTCTAAATATCCATATTTGCTAGTTTTGAAAATGGCTTTGGGTTTGATTATTCTTTTAGTTGATTGGACTAAGTTTAATACTGTTAGCTGATATATTCATATAAAATTAATTTATTAAATATGATTTTTAAAAATAAAACTTTTAATAAATACAAAAGGTAATACTCTAAAATTTTATTTATTTTTTAAGATATAAACCCATTTTATTTTGAATAAATTAACAAAGTAATCTATATACCTTGATAAGCTGGAGTTAGTATGCCTCCATCATAGTCATCATCATCATCATTACTATCGTCGGAGAATATTATCTTACCAACTTCTAAACCTAAATAAAGGCAAAAAATCCATATGAAAACATCTCCCCCAGAAAGACCTAATGCCCAACTAAATATATATCCTATTAACAACCCAATTCCAACTATTGTAATTTCCAAAGGTTTCCTAAAGCTTTGAATAATATACTAAGTAATAAATCTTTCAGACGTACCAAACTTAGCAAATACTTGTACCATTTAGATTCAAAAAATAATTACTATTGTTCTAAAACAATATGATAAAAAATATTGTATTTAGTAATAAATGAATTATTTATATTTTTCTTAGACGCCTTTTACTTCTTAATGCTGATATATTGAATTATTAATATTAATATTTATCCATCCCTAAACAATTTAGATAAATTATTTAATAAATTCTATTTTTTTACAAAGATTTTTATTGTTAAATTAAGGTGACTATTTAATTAAGTTCTGTTAGAAAGTAATAAATTTTAAGTTTTTACTTATGGGATTAACAATTATTTATTGGATACCGATACTTTTTTTTGGATTTATTTATATATTTAAATTGTCAAAATATATTTCTAAGAGAAATTTGAATGAGAAAAATTTTTAATAAGAATATTTTTAGTTTTATTACTATAAATATAATTTATTATGATTTTACCAATATATAAATAGAAGAAAATCTATAAAAGTAATGGAAAGAACTTTTATGATTAATATTTTATACTTTTAGTTAAGGATTTAATAAGTTTTAGACTTAATAACTTCTTATTATATTATTGTATTAATTTATGAATTTAAATCATGTCTAGTGAAAACAAGTTAAAAGAAAATAAGAAAGCTTCTTACGATATAAAAGAAACTCCCTTACTAAAAAAGATTCTTAATAAAATACTTGGGCCAATAAGATTTTTCTAATAAATTATTCATAAGTTTAAAATCCTTCTGAAATATATTATCTAATTATTATGCTGGTAATTGATTAGTAATAGGTACAGGAATTTGTTTGGATTTGGAGCGTTTTCTATTTATATCTATGGAGGATTCCATATATGTAGCAAAGATAGATAATACTATAAATGCAATAAATCTAAGCATTTTAAAAATTATTCTATTATCATCAAAACGAATTTATAGAATAAATCAATATTTTTATTACGTTCTTTTAAATTTTTAATTATTCTATTAAAAAAAAATTTCATTTAAAAAACTTATGGTTGATTTTATGTAAGATATTTTTTATGTCTTATTAAGTCTAATTTATTAATTGTTCTTGAATTTAAATAGATGATTTGATTCTCTTATTGGAAATTTTGTATTTATAAATGCATACAAAAAAGTCAATATATCACTTAAATTTTCGATAGTCTGTTCTATTCAAAATCCCTTTTGGACTCAAGAGAAATCGTTATTACAACTTTTTAATAAGAGAAAAAAGATTTATTGATAAATTTAGAAATTAATTAAAAATGTTAATTGAAACAAGATTTATAGAATAACTAAAATTTAATAATCCCACTAAATGTAATTGCAACTAAATTATATTTAGTGGGATTTGTAAGTTTGTAGATCTAAAGCATTATTTGGTGGTTAATTTTAAATCGACTTCTCTTCTCCATAAAACACTTAAAAATCTATCTACCACGTCTCTTTTTTTATTTTTAGAATCATAATCCGAGATAGGAGACTTATTTTTCTTCGAACGATTATTTCTTTTTAAGGACATTATTATAATAATAGCTTTACACAATCTAGTATAAGTTGATTATTTCTCAATAAGCAAAATTTCTTAAAGACTTCTTGATGATTATATAAATATTTATTTAATAATAAATATATCCTATAAATTTAAATCGAAAGTAGTCATAAAACTAATTTCATTTTTATTATTAAAAACTAAAAAATTAGTAAAACAATAATTTAATGAAAATAATTTACCTATTTTTATTAAGTTTCTATTGCAAATTAGGGCTTGCTATAAGAAGAGTAATGAAACCTAGTATTAATAAGACACTTGCTATTCTGCTAAAGGTCCATTGTCCTAAATCAATTTTCATTTAAAAACGCATGAGAAATACATTTTTAGAATAAATGCTTTTTTTAAGAATTGTATAAAAGTTGATAATTTTTATTTGAACGCATAAAGGAAAAAATATTTATTATGCGCTCTTATTTTTTAACTTTTCTTCAACTTAGGGGCAGAAAATTTTGCATTAACAATAAATGTTGCGATGAGTGAGAGAACTAAAAAGAAAACTAAGCTTGTCAAAGTTGAAAAATGCATAAGATAAAAGATGCTACCTATATCAAAACGAATTTTGAAAATAAATCAAATTTAAACTAAAAATCTTTTCTCAAATCCTGATTTTAGGTTACATATATTTCTAAATAGTTAATTTTTTGTTTTTGTGAAAATCTAATTAAAAATTTTTTATAAAAATAAACAAACTGTTTAAATTACATGAAATTAGCTTTTAAATGTTGTCTAATGCATTTTTCTTCACATGTTTCCTCTAAGCCTTGCCATGAACCACTACTAGGATTAATTTCGCAACTTAGAATGCAATCATAATATGCATCAAGTGAGTGCATCTCATTTTTAAAGTATTTATCTCTAAAAGTTTTCATATCAAACACCTCCTAAGGTTTGTTTTATACGAATAAACGATTTATTAAAATCATGGTTAAGTTTAAATATTTCTCTTGTTTCTGAATTTTTTGTTTTTAAAAGGTTCATAATTAAAAACTCCCATCTAAAGCTTGTTGAATTAATTTATATTTGTTTAATTAAATATCCCAGAGCAAAAATACCTGTTTAACTAAAAATGAAATATTTTTTGGAATTAACAATAAAATCCTCAAAAGACTTTAAATTTATACTTCCAAAATTATTATTAAAAACTTTAAAAAAATTTAGAAGTAAGTTTCAAATCAAATATTCGATGAAAATTTAATATAATTTTTTTATTAGATAAATAAATAATGGTGAATCATAGTTTAATTGAAGTTATTGGGCAAAAACAAAGTCCAAGATATTCTGCTTTGCAAATTAATTTATATGATATTCAAGATTTGGAAGAACTTTTAAAGAAAGATTTTGAATTCTGGTCAAATTTCGATAAATGGGGCAATATTTCATTGCAGAGATTAATATTTGAAAAAGTACTTGAGGTATATAAAGGAAAAAAGCTAGATATTTGTTGTGACTGTTGCGATTATGCTGGTCATATTGATAATGAATTTATAAATATATCTGATAAAGCTTGTTATGGGTTAAAGCTTAAATATATTTTATATAAACTTTTAAACGAAATATCATTGGCTGAAGAGAGAAGAAGAAATGATGGAACTTACATTACTTAAAACAAATTATATTTAATATTAAAAGTTAAATAATAGTTTAAATAGTAAATTTGGTTATATATGACTGATAATAATTAGACAATGTAAGTTTATAATTTTGCTTTATTCTGATATCTAATTTAAATAATATATTTAACAATTTTGTAAATCTATGATTGAAAGTTATGAAAGAATACAATGAAGAAGATCTCTCTTCTAAGCAAAAAGAATTTGTTGAATTTCTTGAAAATGCATCAACTCAAAAACTTATTAATGAGCAAAAAGAATATGATTTAAAATCTAGAGAAAAAATCCACCTTAATTCTCTTATTACCAAAAATATTTCTTTATTTACAAAAAATCCAAATTATAAAATGTTGGCTTGGCTAATTACTCAATTAATAATTTTTTCATTATTTATTTTTGTAATTTCAATTTTTAAAAATACTCTAGTCCCTTATTTAAATTCTCTTTAAAGTAAATAAACATTAGTAATTGAAATTTAGACGAAAACCATCAAATATCAGTTTGGAAAATAACTTTTTTGTCTCAAAAGTGTAACATAATCCTTCTTTCCCAAAGGAAAATCATTCAAAAGAACCTTTTTCTTTACAATACTTAATAGTTGTGTTATATTTATTTACAAATAACAAATTAATCATGACTCCAGAAGCAGAAAGATTTAACGGTTGGGCTGCAATGCTTGGCTTCGTAGCAGCTGTAGGTGCTTACGTTACAACTGGTCAAATTATTCCAGGTTGGTTCTAATGTCAAATTCATCTTATACAACAACTGAGTCAGGTGGAAGACAAAATATGTTTCCAGCTGAGACTAAACCTTACATAGACGAATCTGTTTCTTATGAAGGTTATCCACAAAATGCTGAAAAAGTAAATGGACGCTGGGCCATGATTGGTTTTATTGCGTTATTAGGCGCGTATATAACAACAGGTCAAATCATTCCTGGTATTTTCTAAGGTAATGGAACCAATTTCCTTGGAATTATATAAACAAATATTGAAAACAAATGAAAAAAACAAAAACAATAGAAAAAGAAAAATTAGTGGCTGAACAGTTGAATGGTAGGTTCGCAATGATGGGATTTATAGCTCTTGTTGGTGCTTACTTAACAACAGGTCAAATCATTCCTGGTTTTATATAAACTCTGAATTCTTATCATGAAAAATTCTACTAAAAATTACTGGGTAATAGCAGAAAGAACAAATGGCAGGTTAGCAATGATGGGCTTTTTAGCTTTGATTGTTAATTATGGATTTTTTGGATGGATAGCTCCTGGAATCTTTTAGGGTCAAATTTACAAATCACTTTACCTTTTTTTGACTAGATTCTTTCTCTTAATATCTATAATTTATTAATTTAATTTATCACTATAACCTTTGCATTAAATTTACAATCGACTAAATGTTTGTAAAGGTTCCGCCAAAATAACTTGAGATTGTTAAATATACATTTAAAAATTATATATATTTATTTTTTGTTGGTATAAATTTATAAACCTCAAGGTTTAAGAAAATTTACTCATTGAATTTCTTTTTAAAGATACTAAATTAAAAAAAATTCAATTAAAAAATATGAGTACACAAAGAAGTCAGAATAAAACCAACAGAAAAGAAAAAGAAAATACAGATTGGCTTGATAAGCTGATAAACGACTTATCTAAATCTGAGATTTCTAACTTCAAATCTCCTTACTTATAAGGCTAACCCTATAATAAAAAAATTTTTTTTATTAATTAGGAAATAAAATTTTATAGTCTTAAAGCATAATTTGTTTGTAAGATAATATAATCATTGAATATATTATGAAAAGAATTTTCAATTTTAAGAAAGAATATTTAACTGATTTAAATTTGATGAATAAACCATTAATTATAGGTGGCACGCCACTGATTGTTTTTTTATTTATATGTGCCATCAATATTCAATTGGCACAAAAATTGACTGAATTTGGAAAAGATTTCGCGATATCAAATTTTGGATCTTTATGGCTATTACTTGTTGTTGCTATATCTTTTGTGGCTTTTTCTCTTGGATTTTCACCACTTGGTTCATTAAGGATTGGAGGTCCTAATGCAAAACCTTCTTTAAAATTGTTTGACTGGTGTGCCGTATTAATCTGTACTTTACTTGCCGGAGGGGGAGTTTTTTGGTCAGCAGCAGAACCATTAATTCACTTTTTAAATCCAGCAAGTTATTTCTCTAATATCACGGGAGGTACATCAGAAGCAGTTGATCCTTCGTTAGCAGTTAGTTTTTTACATTGGGGATTTTTAGCATGGGCTTTAGTTGCAAGTACTGTTACGATTACTTTCTCCCTGCTTGCACAAAAAGGTTTACCTTTAAGGCCAAGAAATTTGCTAATTCCTATCTTACCCAAAAAAGTTGTAGATGGAACAATAGGTGATCTCGCTGACGGTTTATCTGTTGTTTCTGCTATCGCTGGAACAGTTGGGCCTCTTGGATTTTTATCGTTACAGCTTAGTAATGCCGCTGGAAAATTGTCATTTATTTCAGATAATGCTTTTTTGCAAACTTTTATTGTTCTTTTATTAACTTTAATTTTTACTTTTTCTACACTAAGCGGTATTCAGAAAGGTATTAAAATCCTTTCCGAAGTCAATATCTGGTTAACAATCATATTAGGCTTATTACTATTTTTTATAGGACCAACAATATGGTTGGGGCAGCATTTTGTAAGTAGTAATTTTCTATATTTAGCGAAAATCAGAGAAATGTCTCTTCCAAATTTTGATGACTCTTGGGTCAAAGGATGGACTGTTTTTTATTGGGCTTGGTTTTTAGGATACGCCCCTTTAATGGGTTTATTTACAGCGGGAGTTAGTAAGGGAAGGACTTTTAGAGAACTAATCTTAGCGGTTTGTATAATTTGCCCTTTCGTAACAAATCTATGGTTCAATATTCTTGGAGGTAATGGAATTTTTATTGAATTAAATAAACCTGGTATTCTCTCAGCTCAGTTGGATACAGGAGGACCAGCAGGAGCATTGTTTTCAATTTTAAAAGAGCTACCTTTCTCTTTCATTTTATTACCGATCGCTATTTTATTAATAATTTTGTTTATGTGTACTAGTGCTGATTCAATTAGTTATGCAGCTGCAATTGTAGTTAGCGGTGAAGAAATTCCACCTCAAAAAATAAGGTTATTTTGGGCTTTAATGATTGGATTCCTAACTATTGCGTTACTAAGAATTGGTTCTGAGATAGGAGATCAAACTAGCATCAATGCTTTGCAAGCCTTTATTGTTATTACTGCAGTGCCTGTAACTCCATTAATTATTTCAACTTTATGGACAGCACCTAAACTTGCATTGAAAGAATACGCAAAGATTAAAAAATCAAATAAATAGTGCTTTTTCTTATATGTAAAAATTTTACTTTTATAGGAATTTAATGAAGTAAAACGTATTGTTCACGTTTAAAGAGTTTATTTAATCCTACTTTTAATATTGTTGGCTTATTCCTTTTTTTGTAAGATTTAATCTGGCGATAATATAAGTAAGTAATACAACCCAAAAAAGAATTTCAAGTTCAAGGTTTACCATTTTGATTAACCTCCCATAAGTTCTAACTATTTTCTAATATGGAAAAGATATAAAATCAACAGTAAGAATACTTAATTGATTTATATAATTTCAAAATTTAAATTTAATATAAATTAATTTTTTAAATTTAAAAGTTATTATATAGTTTAACTAATTAAGCCTTAATAATTATATTTGAAACTTACTTCAGGATATTTTTAAGTTATTCTTAAATCTTAAATTATATATTGGTTCTATTTGAATAAACCTACTTTTCAATTATCTTTTCATTAAAGATTAATAATAATGATAATATTTCATTAAAATAAATTTTTTAATAACTTATCTTTATAGGAAATTTTTAGATAATAATCATTGTATTAAAAGTACAATAAATTTAATTAATTTTTAATTATTACTTCTATAAATTTTAAATATTTAAGTTATTAATAAGATAATTTTAAAATATTTTATTTTAAACAATATGATATATATACCAAAATGATATCATTCCTTTTTCTTCAAATCGCATCAAATACTGATACTGCATAATTTCAAACTTTAATCTATTTAGTATTTTTTATTATTAAAAATAATCTTTATTCTATCTAATAGCATTAGATTTATTCTTGGAAATTATATTCATTATTTTATACATAAAATCAAACTTTAACTGAATTTTTTATTAATAAATGCTGATTCTGTTTGTAGTTTTAATCTTTCAAAGTAATTTTGTTGATTTAAATTAGCATCAGAACATTTAATACCATAAAGAAGCTTTGTATCGATTTCTTCAAAAGGATTTTTTTTCATTTTTTTTAAGCAAACTTATTACAATCATTGCATTAATTCTAGACTTAATGATTAAAAACTTAACAAATCTAAGCAATCATTGATTTAAGATAAATATATAAATTTGGTAATTTTTAAAATATTTATCATTCTATAAAATTAAAGAAACATATATTATTTAAAAATTAGAAAAAGCTAATATTTTATAAGCAAATACTTAAAGTAAATACTTAATTTTTTTTATAAATCCAGAAAGATGTTAAATTATGGTTTATTCACCTTTTCTGCATGAGAGTCAAGTTAGAACCAGATGAAGCTTTTATAGGCAAAAAGTTTGGTTGGATTTTTTTTGGAATAATATTTGGTCTTAATATTTTATTTTTTATATGGTTCTTCTTCTTTTCAAAATTAACTTAGAAAAATACCTTTTTAAAATATTACTATAACTTCCATTAAACAATTGTATATAATTAACGGAATAGACTTTATGAATATATGATTTATGGTTTCGCTTATTTAGTTATGGTGCTTGCTATTACAGCAGTCTGGATTTTTCTGGCGGTTTTACCTAAGCCTGATTTCATTCAGAAACCTCTTGATAATTTGATAGAAATGATTAGACCATTCCTTAATCCCAAAAGGGAGGAGGAGAATGAGTTAGATCTTTAATAAAAATATTCTTAATAATCACAAAATTTTTAGGGTTTTTTTTATTTACATACTTTAAAAATCTTAAATTTTAATTATCTTATTTCAATCTTATATTTCAAAATATTTTATAATTTTGGTTTTTAAAGATAGTATTAATTTAATTACAATCCAATACCTTTTTATGGCTTCTTACCTCGAATTAGAAAACAGAATAGCAACTTTAGAAAAAGATATTAACTGTAAAAAATTACAAGAAAAAGTAAATCTTCTCGAAAAAGAGATTAAGCATATAAAGGCAGTTTTACAATATCAACTAAGGAGCAAAAGAAATTAAATCAGTATTTAAATTGATACCTAGTAAAATTAATAACTATATATTAAATTCAAGGATTTTTAAATCAAATAAAAAAAGAGACAGATTATGAACTATCAGCTATTAATCGAATCTTACTCCTTTGGAACGACCCTATCCGAGTCCGAAATTAAGCTTTTAAGTCTTGAACTAGATACGCAGATTATTAATTTAAATATTTCAATGCAAGTTGAATGCTTGAAATCAGCTCCTTACCATATTTGTAAGGGGTTAAAACTAAAAAAAGGAAGTTTATGGATAACATGTCTTGCAGAAGTCGTTGATTTACATCAGCCTCAAAAAGGAGCTAAAACCAATGGAGCAAAAGTATATGATGAGCTACTTAAAAAAGGATTAGTAATAGGTTAATTGCTAAATTTTATGCGTAAAATCTATAAATCCCAAGATAGGATATCTTGAAATGAAGATATAACATACAGTTAATCTACATCTTTGTAACGATATTGCGACAAATAAGCTCTCTAAGAAGCAAAAATAAATTAATTTACAGAAATGCTTTACAGAAGTTAATAAATAAGTTATATTTCTTTACATACACTTTTTATCACTCATGGATTCAAACAAAGACATTTTGGATAGAGCTATTGGTAGACCTGCAATGATGGGTTTTATGCTCTTAGTAGGCACTTACTTAGCAACTGGTCAACTCATTCCAGGTTGGTTCTAATGGAAAATAAAACTTCTAGAAATATTGATCCTCAGAAAGTTAAAGCAGAGAAATTAAATGGTAGGTTTGCTTTATTAGGAGTAATTGCACTTGTTGGAGCATATATAACTACTGGACAGATAATTCCAGGGATTGTTTAATTATTCTCCTTAACCTCATTGACTAGTGTTCATCCTTTAGTAAAAATTTTAAATAATTTTGCTTGTTGTTTTTTGAATGAATTTCAACGAAACAGTGCGTTATGAACACTTTTCATCTTAATAAAATTTATTTTTGAGTCATGTCAAAAGGATTTGCAAATGATAAACCAATCATTCAAAAAAAACCTAAGCATTTAGGCAATGAGAGAATGATCTCTTGGAGTCCATGGCCTCCAGCAAACTTTCAAACTAAATACCCAGCATTTCCTCTTGTAATGACAATTTTTATCTTAATAGTGGGGCAATTATATATTTCGTTTTTAAAATAGCTAAGTCTAGCTATCTTTCTACCAATTAATTATGGGTAAATATATCCAAAAAAAAAGAGGGTAGTACCCTCTTTTTTAGTTTGTTCAAGATTGTTTATCAATTTCACTCTGAATACTTTTTAATCTTTTCTCGTAAACTGATCGACTATAAGACTTTATTTCACCATTTTTTGTAGCTAGAAGTCTAGCTTGATGAAGCCTTTCTTGTTTTTTTAGTTTTT
>CAYSSQ010000018.1:0-29104 GCA_964433825.1 uncultured Prochlorococcus sp.
TTATACTTTCACTTGCGATAACTCTACTACCTATTGATGCCTGAATAGGAATCTTGAATTGTTGTTTTGGAATCAAATCTTTTAATTTTTCTACTAAACCTCTACCAATCCCATAAGCTTTATCTTTATGAACAATTGATGTTAATGGGTCAGCTCTCTCAGAATTTATTAAAACATCTAATCTTACTAAATCATTCTTTCTATATCCTATAAGATGATATTCCATTGAAGCATATCCTTGAGTCCTACTTTTCATTTGATCAAAAAAATCTGTAACAACTTCCGCTAAAGGTATTTCGTAAATCAAGGTGACCCTATCAGTAGTTATATATTTCATATCAATGAAAATACCTCTTCTCTCTTGACATAGGCCCATTAATGTTCCATTAAACTCATTGGGAGAATATATTTCCATTTTTACATATGGCTCCTCTATTGATTCTCTTAATTGTGGGTCAGGTAAGATTGATGGATTATCAATTAGAGTCTCTTCCCCATCGTTAAGGTTAACTTTATAAATAACTGAGGGAGCTGTCACAATTAAATCCAAATCATACTCTCTTTCTAATCTTTCTTGAACAATTTCCATATGAAGCAAGCCTAAAAAGCCACATCTAAAACCAAATCCCATAGCACTACTTGTCTCAGGCTCATATTTCAATGCAGCATCTGATAATTGAAGCTTTTCTAAGGATTCTCTCAGATCAGGATATTGATCAGCGTCAGTTGGGAATAATCCGCAAAATACCATTGGATTGGCTTCTTTATAGCCAGGTAAAGCTTCTTTGGAAGGCGAGTTGAAAAGTGTAATTGTATCACCAACTCTTGCATCTGCGACAGATTTAATTGATGCTGACAAATATCCAACTTCCCCGGCATGTAATTCATTAACTTTTTGCTGATCAGGAGCCATTATTCCTACTTCATCTAATTCATAGAATTTTCTACTTGCCATCAACAAAATTTTATCTTTTATACTTATTGATCCTGAAACTACTCGAAAATAAACAACCACACCCCTATAAGGATCATAATATGAATCAAAAATAAGAGCCTGTGTAGCTAAGTCTTTATTTTCCTTAGGAGGTGGGATATTCTTAACAATGGACTCAAGAATATTTTGAATACCTACGCCTGTCTTCGCGGAACAATGAATTGCATTTTTAGTATCTAAGCCAATAATATCTTCTATTTCTTTTTTTATTTTCTCAGGATCAGATCCTGGTAAATCAACTTTGTTAAGAACGGGGATTATCTCTAAATTATTTTCAATAGCTAAATAAACATTTGCCAAAGTTTGTGCCTCAACTCCTTGGCTGGCATCAACCACTAATAAAGCACCTTCACAAGCTTGAAGTGATCTACTCACTTCATATGAGAAATCTACATGACCAGGAGTATCAATTAAATTAAGCACATATTCTTCTGAATCCTTTGCTTTATATTTCATTCTTGCAGCTTGTAACTTTATTGTTATACCCCTTTCTCTCTCAAGATCCATGCTGTCTAAGAATTGATCTTGCATATCTCTTTTAGAAACTGTACCTGTCTCTTGAAGTAGTCGATCTGCAAGCGTTGACTTACCATGATCTATATGGGCGATAATACAGAAGTTTCTTAACTTTGAAACTGAGATATCTGTCATATTCTTTTATCGAAAAACTTTTATATTTGAATTTTAGCTAATTATTATTCTTGATGAAATCCTAGAATTTCATTATTTCTTCTTTTAATGTTTTCTTGATAATCTTTATTTGATGAATTATTAAAAGTTATCAAATGACTTAATTTTTTCTCTACTGAAATACTACTTTTCTTAATCAAACAAGAATTTTCAAGTACTTGCAGCATTATTTGAACTGCAGTACTCGCTCCTGGTGAAGCACCCAACAAAGCAGACAATGATCCATCTTCAGAGTTTACTACTTCAGTTCCAAATTTAAGAGATCCCCCATCTTTAGTTTTTTTTATGATTTGAACTCTCTGTCCTGCATTTTTTAAAGACCAATCTGAATTCACTGCGGATGGCATGATTTTTTTTAAGTTCTTTATTCTAGAAGAATGATTCTGTAAAGATTGAGATATTAAGTAATTGATTAGATCAATATTATTTAATCCAACATCAATTATTGAAGAGATATTATCTTTTTTGAAAGAGTTAAATAAATCTAAGTAAGAGCCTCTTTTCAAAAACTTTGTAGTTACACCGGCAAAAGGTCCATACAGTAAAAATTTTTTTCCATTTATCCATCTTGCATCTAAATGCGGTACGGACATTGGAGGAGAGCCTACATTTGCTTTTCCGTAGACTTTTGCATTATGTTGTTCTGTTAAATTTATTTTATCGCTAATCAGCCATTTACCACTTACTGGAAATCCTCCATAAAGTTTACTTTCTGGTATTCTTGATTTTTGCAAAAGATTAATTGTTTTTCCTCCAGCGCCTAGAAAAATATAATTTGTAAACAAGATTATTTCTTTTCTATTTTGTCTTATAAATAATTCCCAATTATTAGAACCAATTCTTTTTAAATTTAGCAACTCTGTAGAATATTTGATTTCAATATTTTTATTAGACTTAAGGTAAGAAAGATATTCATTAGTTAATGACTCAAAATTTATATCAGTTCCACGTTCTATTTTTGTAGCAGCTATTTGTTCATTTTTATTTCTTTCAAAAGTTAATAAAGGAGCCCAAGATTCAATTTCTTTAAATGAGGATGAATATTCCATTCTCTCAAATTCTTTAAATCTTTTCATATGTAGATATCTTCGATTTAAAAAAGATACATTTTCCTCTCCACTCACAAAACTTATATGCGGTATAAATTTTAAGAATTTACCTGCATCAATTTTGCCAGACTCATATAGAGATGCCCAAAATTCTAATGAGATCTCAAAAGAATTATTTATTTTTAAAGCTTTATCCATTTGGAATCCACCATCTTCATTAGTTGGGGTATAATTCAACTCGCAATTTGCAGCATGTCCAGTTCCAGCATTATTAAATGCCCCTGTACTCTCTAATCCGGCAGTGTCTAATTTTTCAATAATTAAGATTTGAGCAGAAGGTAAAACTTCTGTAATTAATATGGCAAGAGTTGAACTCATGATGCCTGCTCCTACTAGAACTGCATCATATTGAACATCATTTTTATAAGATTTTTCAGCTTGCACTTTAATAATAAATTTCTATTTTTGCAAAGAACGAAATTCTTCTATAGTCTTATTAGTAAGTTTACTTAAAATTATGAGTTCTGACACACTTGCACTCACAAATGATAACGTAGAGAAAGTTCTCGATGAACTTAGACCATTCTTAATTTCCGATGGAGGAAATGTTGAAATAGCAGAAATTGATGGCCCAATTGTTAAAGTCAGGCTTCAAGGCGCTTGCGGCAGCTGCCCAAGTAGTACTATGACACTCAAAATGGGTATTGAGAGAAAGTTAAAGGAAATGATTCCTGAGATTAGCGAAGTTGTTCAGGTTTTGTAAATCTGGAAATTTAAATCACTTTGCATCTAATTCTTTTAGTAACGCTGTTTTATAGTCAAGGCAATCTGTGGGCAACCCTTGTCCAATTGCTACTAAAAGTGGGGTAAGCATGCCAACAGTAAATACTAAGTTTGCTTGATTAATATCATTATGGCTTAACGCAAAAGTAATCAAATAAATAAAAGTGAGATACAAATGCAAAGATAAAAACTCTTTGGGCTTAAGAGCAGGCCATCTAAGAGTATTACCCAAAAAATATAAGAATCCAGTCATACTTAAAATTAATTTAAATTTCTTAGTTTAAGATTAATCCTTGAATTCGATTTTTTAACACAAAATTTACTAAAAATAATAATAATAATATTTTTTAATTTACTTTATCTATGACAAATTTTTAAATTTTCTGTATGATATAAATACGTAGCCAAGGCTACAATTCGTTCACTCTTTTAAAGAGCGCAGTTCGAGCTATACCAGGGAACGGGGGATAGCCGTTTTGTTTAATCGAATCATGACTAAATTAACTTACAGAGGCAAAGCTTATTCACAAAATAACAAAGCTGCAAAAAAACAATACGTTGAGCTAACTTACAGAAGAAATGTTTACTCAAGTAGACAAATTAATTCTTCAAAAAACTTTAAAGATTCATCTCTTGTTTACAGAGGAGTGAATTATTCATCTTAATTAAAAAATTTTTACCCCTTATTATTAAGGGGTTTTTTATTGGCTATATTAGGATAAAAGACCAAAATTATTATGTCAGATAAATGCTGTGGCAGTTCTAAGGATATTTCAGAAAATAATAATTTAAATCATAAGGAAGCTATTCAAAAAAGGTATGGAGCTGCTGCGATAGAGAAGGAAAGTTGTCTTTGTACACCTGTTTCATTTAATCCAATATATTTGGATCCCATTCCACAAGCAGTAATAGAAAAAGATTATGGATGCGGGGATCCCACTAAATGGGTTAGAAAAAATGATGTAGTTCTTGATCTAGGGAGTGGGAGTGGTAAAAACGCTTTTATTTGCGCACAAATAGTTGGAAGAGAGGGAAAGATTATTGGTGTTGATCAAAATTCTGATATGTTAAATCTTGCGAGGAATTCGATAAAGGAATTTTCAACAAAAGTTGGCTATGAAAACACTCAATTTATAGAGGGATCAATAGAAAAACTAGATGAGTTGAATTTAAATAATCAGCCCATAATAAAAACCTCTTCAATAGATATTATTCTAAGTAATTGTGTTCTAAATCTAGTTGATCCTAAAGCAAGAAAGAATTTATTAAAAAATATAAAAAGAGTACTTCGTGATAAAGGGAGAATAGCTATAAGTGATATCGTTGCAAATAAAAAAGTCCCCCTAAGACTCCAAAATGATTCAAATTTATGGAGTGGTTGTATTAGTGGAGCATGGTACGAGCCTGAATTAATTAGTGACTTTAGTAGTCTAGGCTTTAAGAATCTAAAATTTGCTGAAAGGAGTGAAGAGCCATGGAAAATTATTGAAGATATAGAATTTAGAACAATAACTCTAACTGGTAATCTTTAATTAAATTCTAGTCTTAATATGTATGAGAGTTTAAGAGGTCAGATTCCTGCTTTAAAAAATAAAATATATTTTAATTATGGAGGACAAGGCCCATTACCCAAACCATCACTCGAAGCAATAATAAAAAGCTGGGAAATCATCCAAGATATTGGTCCTTTCACAAATAATGTTTGGAGTTATATTAGTAGCGAAATTAATTCTACAAAACTATTACTATCTCAAATATTAGGCGTTAATAAAAAAAATATAGCCCTATCTGAAAATATTTCCACAGGTATAGTTTTACCTCTTTGGGGGATAAAATTTAAAGAAGGAGATGAATTACTAATAAGCGATTGCGAGCATCCTGGAATAGTTGCTGCTTGTAGAGAATTATGCAAAAGAAATGAATTAAAGTTAATTATCTTGCCATTACAAAAAATCAAAGTACTTAATGATCAAAACTTCATTTCGGAGACTTTAAAATATCTAAATAAAAATACAAGAGTGATTATAATTTCTCATATATTGTGGAACTTTGGGTTTAAAATCCCGTTAAAAAAATTAAGAAAAGAAATTAATAGATTAGATAATAATCCTTATCTCATAGTCGATGGAGCACAAAGTTTTGGGCACATAGATGTAAATTTAGATGTAAGTGATTCAGATATCTACGCAGTTACTTCTCATAAGTGGGCTTGCGGACCGGAAGGATTAGGAGCTTTCTTTGTCTCCGACAAATTTATTCATGAAACCAACCCCACTATAATTGGATGGAAATCTCTTAAAAGAGAACAGGGTATCTATGAGCCATTTAATAATCTTTATCAAGAGGATGCAAGGAAATTTGAAATAGCTACTTCTTGTACCCCATTATTATCCGGCTTCAGAAAGTCTCTTTCTTTATTAGAAATAGATAAATTTTCAGAAAAGAGACAAGAATCCATCATTAGAATGAGTAATAAGTTATGGCTTGATTTAAAAGGTATAAAATCTGTAGATTTAATTTTAAATAGTCCTTTATGCAATGGAATCGTAAGTTTTGATATTAAAAATCTCATAGATAAAAATAGATTTATAAAAGAATTAGGGAAAAAAAATATTTGGATAAGAGTAGTTGAGGATCCTAAATGGTTTAGGGTATGTATACATCAGATGACAACAAATAATGATATTAATTTACTTGTTGATCAAATTAAATTAAGCATTTAAGAATATTCCTTCACCAAGGGATTGAAGAACCATCCCAAGCTAAAAAACTACCACTATCTTGGGGTTTTTGATTTCTAATAATTTCAATTAAAAACTTTGATGCTTTTTCTGGGGAAAATAATTTATTCGCAGGAACAAATTTTTGAAATGGTTTTGATAAATTCGTATTGACAGTTCCAGGGTGTAAAAGAGTTACTACTGCTTTAGGAAATCTCCGACCCCACTCAATACTTAAAGACTTAAATAATTGATTTTGAGCGGCTTTTGCAGCTCTATATGAATACCAACCTCCAGTTTTATTATCTCCTATACTTCCAACCCTTGCGCTTATAGTCGCAAAATTAAACAACGAATCTTTAGGAATGAACTCTTCAATAGTTTTTGCGAGGAGAATTGGTGCTATGGAGTTTATAGAAAAACTTTCTATTAAGTTGTCTTTATCTACGTGTTGTAATCTTTTCTCTGGATTTAAAGTATCACTATGTAGTCTACCAGTAGCATTTATGATAAGTCTTAAATTTTTTGGATGGTGATGAATTCTATTTTTTAAATTTTCAAGAGAATTATTATCCTCAATATCAAATTCCCAAAAATTAAAAAAATTTTTTTTTCGTCCACATAAAACAACATCTAATTCATCCTCTAATGATGAAAGATCCTCTGCTATTTGTGTACCTATTCCTCCAGATCCAATTACTAAAGCTAATCCTTTCATTTTGCAAAATTTCTTTAACTTCCATATTTTTAAGTTATTTTTTTGGAAAACGCGTTAATAAATGATCAATTTTCTTGTATTTAAATTAATAGATTTAACTTTTCAATTAAAAGACTATTAGCTACTTTTTTATCATCAAAATCAATTGTTTCGTTTTTCAAGATTTGATAATTCTCATGGCCTTTTCCTGCAATTAAAATAATATCATCACTTTTTCCTAAATTTATTGCCTTTTGAATTGCACTATATCTATTAATATCAACAATAATTTTATTTCTATTTTGAATCCCATTTAAGATATCATTGATTATTTTATTTGGATTTTCTGTTCGGGGATTATCAGATGTCAGAAATATTTGATCCGAAAACTTTTCTGCTATGGATCCCATTATTGGGCGTTTTTTTGAATCTCTATCACCTCCACAACCAAAGACTGTAATTATTTTACCTTCAGCAAAATTTTTGATTGAATCTAAAACATTTTTTAAACCATCGGGGGTATGAGCATAATCAATAATTACATTTGGCAGCAAATTTTTTTTATCATTTTCTATAATTTCGACTCTTTCCATTCTCCCTGGTACTCCCTTAAATGATTTCATAGAATTACAGATATCTTTTAATGGAAATCCCAAATTATATAAAGTAATAATTCCCTGAAGAGCATTCATTAAATTAAATTCGCCAACCAAAGGAACAAAAAGTTGAATTACCTCACAGGGAGTATGAAGAAGACAGTATGACCCTCTATTTGTTAATTCCTTATTTGAAATATAAAAATAATTATGCTTATTAAAAAAATTCTTATCTTTATTAGCTGAAACGGCTAAGCATGAAGATTGAACTTGATTAATCAACCTGATTCCCCATTCATTATCAATATTTACAACACTAAAAGAATCATTGGATGATAAAAATGGATATTTAAATAGTTTCATTTTTGTTTGAAAATAAGATTCCATATCAATGTGATAATCCAAATGATCCTGAGATAAGTTTGTAAATATTGCTGCAATAAATTCACATCCAGAAATTCTATTTTGAGCTAATGAGTGAGAACTAACCTCCATAATCACAAATTCTGCATTTGCTTTTCTTGCAGCATTCAATTTTGGTTGTAATTTATCAGCAAAATCTGTAGTATGAGCTGAATGCTCTGAAAAATCTGGCCAACGATTATATAAAGTTCCAAATAAAGCTACTTCTTTCCCTAGATTTTTTAAAAGATGTTCGAGTAAAAATGTTATCGTTGTTTTTCCATTTGTTCCTGTTACACCAATAATTTTTAATTCTCTTGATGGCCTATTCCAAAATTCAGATATCATTTGCCCAAATATATAATCTAAAGGACCATCTAAAACTAATACCTTTCTATAATCTATTTCTCCAAAACTCTTTTGAGCCTCTTTACTAATTACTGCAGCCTCTGCACCATTATTAATTGCATCTTTCCAATATATCCCTCCATCAACTTTTGTACCTTTTAATCCTAAAAATAAAGTCCCTTTTTCAACATCTTTTGAATTAAAACTTATATTTTTAATTTTAGAATTAATAAATCCAGATGGAGGCGAGATTCCTACAGAATTTAGTAATACATGTAAAGAAATATTTTTCATAACTAGTTCACTTGATTAATTGTTTTATATGTTTTCTTAGCCAACTTTCTAGTTGCAACTCTTTAATTCTTGGTGAGACCCTTGGGAATTCATTTATTTGATTAGAAGATAGGTTTTTCAAAGCAATAACAGGTACCTCATGATCATATTTTTTATAAAGATCTTTATAAAGATCAAATCTATCAATATCAATTTCTTGGATTTTTAAATCAGAATAGACATTATCAAGATTTACTTTTTTCAACTTATTTTTTAATGAATCACAGATGCAACAACCTTTTCTCACAAAAATCAATAGGAGCATTAGAAATTAATCAGGTACAGGATCACATCCGCATGGTGTAAAAGGATGGCACCTACATACACGTTTAAAAGTTAACCAACCTCCTTTCCAAGGGCCATGTTTCATTATCGCTTCATAACCATATGAACTACAACTTGGGATAAATCTACATCTTGGTCCAGATAACGGAGAAATCCACTTTTTATAAAATGAAATTATAAAAAGGAAAAGGGAAGTTAATGATTTGTTGATGATTTTGATCACTTCAATGCTGTAAAATATAAATTCAAGCAATTTAATTGTTAATTCATTTTATCAATTTTTCATTGCATTTTTCATTTTTTTAAAATTATGTCAAGATACCGCGGACCCAGATTGAGGGTCACGCGTCGCTTGGGAGAACTTCCAGGTCTCACTAGGAAAGCTTCAAAGAAGTCAAATCCTCCAGGTCAGCACGGCCAAGCCCGTCGCAAGCGATCAGAATATGCTATCCGTCTCGAAGAGAAACAGAAACTCAGATTCAATTATGGTGTCTCTGAAAGGCAACTAGTTAGATATGTAAAAAAAGCTAGGGCTCAAGAAGGTTCAACTGGTACGAACCTCCTTAGATTGCTGGAAAATAGACTTGATAACATTTGTTTTAGATTAGGTTTCGGCCCTACCGTTCCGGGATCAAGGCAACTAGTAAATCATGGACATGTAACTGTCAATGGAAAAGTTTTAGACATTGCTGGTTATCAATGTAAAAGTGGTGACGTTATCAGTATTAAAGAAAATAAAGCAAGTAAAAAACTTGTAGAAGGAAATATCGAATTTCCTGGTTTAGCTAACGTTCCCCCACATCTTGATTTAGACAAAGCCAAATTATCAGGAAAGATAATTGGAAAATGTGATCGAGAATGGGTAGCTCTTGAGATTAATGAATTATTAGTTGTTGAGTACTACTCGAGAAAAGTTTAATTATCTTTTTAAGAGGATTTACCCCTTAGGGGGTAAATTAATTCTTTTTTTTACAATGAGAAAGAATAAAAACATAAATAAAATTGCTGGTATAAAAACCCTTGCAATTCATCATGGGGCAACTTATTCCGAGGAAACCGGATGCATTATGCCCCCAATTTTTGCTAATTCAACATTTAAATACGGAAATAAAGGTAATTTTGATTACACAAGATCTGGCAACCCAAACTTTAAGATTCTGGAAAATGTTCTTAAGAGAATTGAGAATGCTAAATACTGTACAGTATTTAGTTCTGGAATAGCTGCTGTAACAGCTATTACTTCTAGTTTAAAAACTGGGGACAAAATCCTTTGCGAATCAAATTTATATGGCTGTACTATAAGGATGTTTGAAAAAGTCTTCAAAAAGTTTGGAATTGAGACATATTATTACGACTTTACAAGTAAAGAATCACTGAAAATTATTAGTAAGGTTAACCCAGCCTTAATCTGGTTAGAGAGTCCAACAAATCCTCTTTTAAAAATATTAAACTTGAAAGAGATCTGTAAAGAAGCAAACTCAAAAAATATCCCAGTAGTTGTTGATAATACTTTTTGCACACCAATAATCCAAAACCCTATTGAACTTGGGGCAACATTATCCTTAATTAGCACAACTAAATTTATAAATGGGCATAGTGATGCCCTTGGAGGAGCTGTACTAACTGATAATGAGTATTGGAGTGAAAAAATGATCTTTGCACAAAAATCACTGGGATTAAATCCATCCCCATTTGATTGTTGGTTAATTGTGAGAGGATTAAAAACTCTCCCACTCCGAATAGATCAACAAACCAAAAATGCAGAAAAAATTGTAAAAAAAATAGAATCACATAAACTCATAGAGAAATTAATCTATCCATTTAGCCCAAATCATCCACAGTTTGAATTAGCAAAAGAGCAAATGAAAATGGGTGGTTCTATGATTACAATGAAACTGAAATTAAATAAGTCTGATACTTTTTATTTTTGTAATAAACTTAAGTATTTTACATTAGCAGAAAGTCTAGGAGGCGTTGAAAGTTTAATTTGTCATCCTTCTACAATGTCTCATGCCTCTGTCGACGAAGAGTCCAAAAATAAATTAGGAATTAACGATTCATTAGTAAGATTATCAGTAGGATGCGAGGATTTTGATGATCTTTTAACAGATATTTTATTTGCTCTAGAAGATTTTTAATGGTGCGAGATCTTTTAAAACAACCAGTATGGGACAAATCAGAATTAGGATTCCCAATACCAGATAGTAAACATGCTATATCAGTAGCACTTCCAACTTGGAGAGACATTATTGCATATGAAGAAAAGGATCCTAAATGCATAAAGAACTTACAATCTATCTATCCCAGATTTGGATTAAACCCGTTATTAAAAACCTTAGAAAGAAAAATATTTTCTGAACAATTTTTAGCCAAATATAAAGTTTGGCCATATCCAAATTATTATTTTGCTTTAAAAGCAAAAAATTATTGTGATAAGAATACAAACCCAACAAACTCATTTATAAGTAATGAAAGTAATCTTTCTTTTCTAATTACTACAGGAGAAGCTTGCGATTATGGAAGAATTTTTTGGCAGCATACTGGTCTTGGAGCATCATCGAGGGAAGCTGAAATAATCCTAAATTGTATATCTGCTCCATCAAAAAATTTTGTTGAAGATTGTTATTTAAAAATAGTACAAAGAATATCTAAATATACAAATTCTAAATCTGACCACATCTGTTTAACTTCTTCAGGTATGGCAGCGCTCTATACTGCTTTAGAAATAATCTATAAAATTTTCCCAAAAAGACCAACACTTCAAATCGGTTTCCCTTACGTTGATGTATTCAAACTTCCGAAAAATATTTTTTATGGATCAAATTTAATAATTGAAGATGATTATAAAGATTTAGAACAGGAGATAAAGAAATATAATCCTGCAGCAATAATTATTGAACTCCCAAGCAACCCTTTACTTAAATGTGCCAATATCAAAAAAATTGCGCAAATAGGAAATAAATTAAACATTCCAATTATCACAGACGATACTATTGGATCAAATGTAAATATAAATTCATTAAAGTATTCTGATATTGTTTTTTCCTCGTTGACCAAAATTTTCTCAGGAAGCGGAGATATACTCGCAGGCTCTTTGGTCATAAATTCAAAAGGAAAATGGTTTAAGAAATTTAAAAATGCATTAAAGGATCTAAATATTCCAAAGTTATCTGATAGAGATATTATTTCTTTAGAAAAAGCAAGTATTAACTTTGAAGAGAGAATTATTAACCAGAATAAATCTTGTCTGGATTTAAAAAAAAGATTAGAGGATCACAAAAGTATTAAAAATATTTTCCATCCAGAAAATTGCATTAATTATAACTCGATACTTAAGAGGCGAACAGGATATGGATGTTTACTCTCTTTTGAATTAGAAGGAGGTTTAGAAAAAACTAAAAGATTTTATGACTCACTAAAACTTTCAAAAGGACCAAGTCTTGGAACAAAATTTACATTAGTTTGTCCTTATGTTCAATTAGCTCATTATAAAGAACTAGAGTGGGCAGAAAGTTATGGTATCCCCTCATATCTCATTAGAGTTTCAGTAGGTTTAGAAAATATCGAACATTTATGGAATACATTCTCTACAGCCTTAAATAATTAAAAATATTTTTGTTGTCATTGTAAATAAATTTATATACTTTTTTTTATAAAAATAGTTAAAATTGATATATATATATTTTTAAAATAATGGGAAAAATTTACGACGACAATAGTTTTGCTATTGGAAATACTCCATTAGTAAAATTAAAATCAATTACAAAAAATGCTAAAGCTACTGTATTAGCAAAAATAGAAGGGAGGAATCCTGCTTACAGCGTTAAATGTAGGATAGGGGCGAATATGATTTGGGATGCTGAGAAAAGTGGCAAATTGACAAAGGACAAAGTAATTGTAGAGCCAACTTCAGGGAATACAGGCATAGCTTTAGCTTTTACAGCATCAGCTAGGGGATACAAATTGATTCTTACTATGCCTGAATCAATGTCTATTGAGAGAAGAAGGGTAATGGCTGTCCTTGGTGCAGAAATAATATTGACTGAAGCCTCAAAGGGAATGCCAGGAGCTATTGCTAAAGCTAAAGAAATTGCAGACAGCGATAAATCTAAATACTTTATGCCTGGCCAATTTGATAACCCTGCTAATCCAGAAATTCATTTTAAAACTACAGGTCCAGAGATTTGGGATGATTGTGACGGTGAAATAGATGTTCTTGTAGCAGGTGTTGGCACAGGAGGAACTATTACAGGGGTTTCCAGATATATTAAACAAGAAAAGGGTAAAAATATTATTTCAGTTGCAGTTGAACCTTCACATAGTCCAGTTATTACTCAGACATTAAATGGGGAAGAAGTTAAATCTGGACCACATAAGATTCAGGGGATTGGAGCAGGATTTATTCCCAAAAACCTTGATTTATCAATTGTAGATAAAGTTGAACAAGTAACAAATGATGAATCTATTGAGATGGCATTAAGACTGGCAAAAGAAGAAGGATTACTAGTAGGCATTTCGTGCGGCGCAGCAGCAGCAGCTGCCGTTAAGTTAGCTGAGCAAGAAGAATATGCTGGCAAAACAATTGTTGTCGTTTTACCTGATTTGGCAGAACGATATTTATCATCTGTAATGTTTACCGAGGTTCCTACAGGAATTATTCAGGAACCAATCAAAGCTTAGATTTTGCTTCTTTTAAAAAAGCATCAGGAGTAATATACATAGCATCTCCATAAGAGAAAAACCTAAATTTTTCTCTTATGGCTTTTTTATATAAATACAGGAGTCTTTCTCTCCCAATCATCGCACTTACGAGAAGGAGCAAAGAACTTTTTGGTAAATGAAAATTTGTTAGGAGACCATCAACCACCCTGAATTTAAAACCAGGCTTAATCACTAAATCAACATTTTCGCTTTTAGGAAAAATATCTTTTTTTTCTGGGCAATAACAACTTTCAAGTGCTCTTACACTAGTAGTTCCAATAGCAATTATTTTTTTCCCTTCTTTTTTAGTTTCTTTTATTTGTTTAATAACTTTTTCATCTACATTTACAAATTCTTTGTGTAACTTTAAATCATTTAAATTATCTTTATCAATTGGCTTAAAAGTACCATAGCCAACATGGAGAGTTATAGATAATATTTTAACTCCTTTATTTCGCAGTCTTGAGATAATAAGATCAGTCATATGGAGTCCAGCTGTTGGAGCGGCAACTGCTCCAGGATTTTTTGCATATCGAGTCTGATAAAGATCATCATGGAAAGATAAACTATCATCATGATTTATATATGGAGGTAAAGGGATTTGCCCGTAGACATCAAGGAACTCACTCATAGCATTAAGAGTACTAATATTATTCGGGAACTCGATTAATCTCCCACCAGTCTCTTTATCAACTCCAACAACTTTTAATTCTAAACTCTTAACCTTAGGAGAATGTAAAGCAATTTTTTTATTTATTTTTAATTTCTTGGCTGGTTTTGCCAGACATAACCAAGTGGAATCTCTTATAAGTTCTAATACAAGCAATTCAATAATAGACCCATTTTCTAACTCAACAAACATTCTTGCTTTCATAACTTTTGTATCATTAACTATTATTAAATCACCAGTATTTAATTCATCAACAATATTTAAAGTCAATTTATCCAAGGAGTAACTTCTTAAAGAAGAATCTTTTCTAACGACCATCATTCTTGATTCATGCCTAATATTAGTAGGCTTGTGAGCTATCAAGGAAGTTTCTAGCTCATAATTATATGAATTTAAAGCAAGATCTAAATCAATATTTTTTCCCACCTTATTCAATTAGCTTAAGATATTAGATTATCAGGTTCATTTTCTATTAGATAAGCAAAATCCTTAAGGAAAGCTGCGCCATCAGCCCCATAAATAATCCTATGATCTGCAGTAAGGTTAACTTGCATAACTTTATTTACTGATATTGAGCCATTTTTATTGGCTATTACAGTTTCCTTAGAGGATGCAACTGCTAATATTGCCCCTGTCCCAGGAGGGAGAATAGCATCAAATCTATCAACCCCGTACATCCCTAAGTTTGATAATGTAAATGTTCCTGTTGAATACTCATCGGGATCCAACTGTTTTGATCTAGACCTCTTTACGAGATCCTTCCATTGACGTGATAGTTCAAATAAATCTGTTTTACAAGGATCTTTCAAAACTGGAGTTATTAAGCCTCCTCCCTCCATTGCAACAGCCACTGCAACGTTTACTTGCTCTGGGTAATAAATACCCTCATTAGAAAATCTGGCATTAACTTGTGGATGGTTACTTAATGTCTTGGCAACTGCTTTTACCAATAATGCAGTCATGGTAACACCATTCTCTTTTACTTTTTTATAAAAAGAATCTAATTTATCGGTGTTTATTGAATATCCAACTCTAAAACATGGCACATCTAAACTTGATTCCATATTCTTATTAACAGCATTTTGTAAGGTATTAAATTGAATAGTTTCTCCGGGATTACCAAAACTATTACCAACCTTCGATTCTTTTCTATTAATAGGTTTTTGAGAATCAGTTAATCCTACAGAAGCATTGCCTTCCCCGATCCATGGCACTTCGATAGGCTGACCTTTGGCTTTTAAAACATCATCAGCTTGAATTCTTCCACGAGGGCCAGATCCCCTCAATTTCGTTAAATCAACTCCCAGTTGGGAAGCGACTTTTTTAGCTTTTGGAGTTGCTACTACTCTTGAAGAATCACTATTAATTGCAGCATCAATTATGGATGAATCAATTTCGGTAGCAATATCTTCTTTTTTTTGTTTAACTGGAATATTTTTTATTTTAACTTCTAATTTATTAGATTCATTTTGATCAATTTTAATTTCAGATCTTTCCGATTTAATTGATTGAGAATTATTTATAGATTTATCTTTATTTTTTTCTTGAACTGTGGATATTTCATCTTCTGTTTCAACAATTAAACCAATTGTCTCTCCAACAGGAGCTGTGCTCCCAGCTGGCATTAAAACTGCTGCCAAATAACCATCCTGAAATGATTCAACATCCATATCAGCTTTATCAGATTCTACAACCAAAACAGATTCTCCTCTCTCAACTTTATCACCAGGATTTTTTAACCACTCTACTATTTTTCCCTCAGTCATAGTTGAACTCAGAGCTGGCATAAATATTTCGTGTGACATAAGAAATTAATAATTGCAATGGGTTAAAAGGGTTATCAACCAGATTATTTACACATATTTAAATTAAAAACCCTTAAAAGCTATCAATCTTATTATACGAACACATGTTCATGGTGGGAACTGTAAAAGTCTAAGAAAGTAATAATTAAATCCAAATTAAAACATATAAATTTAATTTAACTTTTAATTAAGCTCATAAATAATTATTAAACCAAATATAAACTTGTTCTTAGAAAAGTTTTTAATTATCGATAGATTGAATTATTCCATCTTTAACTGTTATTGAAACCTGCATTTTTTTTATAAGATTATCTCCTACTGAAACGTCACAAAAACTATCTATTTGTCCTTGATCAACAACCTCATCCATTTTAAATTCACGCACCTGATTTTGTTGCTGTAATAAATTTCTTTTTTGTTCCTCCAATTCATTTCGTTTGGCTGCAACTTGCTGTTGTATTTGCCCTACCTGTTCTTGTACTCGAGGATCTAATGGATTAGCTGATTGTGATCTTATATTGTTAACGACTTGCTGTCCTTCTTGTTCAAGTTGAGCTAATTGCTGATCTGTTGCAGATATTGCTTTACTTAATTCAGTCTCAGCATCCTCTTTCCAAGTTTGTGTAACAATAGCCTTAATAGCAATAGTTCGCTTAATCGAAATGGTTTCTTTTTGAGTCATTGAAAATTTAAATCTCTATATTTAAATAATAGAGAGATCAAATCATATTTTCTCTTTTAATTTGTTTTTTATACATTTCTTCTATTTCTTTACAATATAGTTTCTCAATTTCTCTTCGCTTTTGTTTTAGAGTTTGAGTCAATAAACCATTTTCGATAGTGAATGGACTTATAAAAAAACAATCACTAATTTGCTCTTCATTTCTAAAGCCTAGTCTTTTATTTAATAAAAAATTAATTTGAGATTTAAAGAATTTTTTTATTTTCTTATTTTCATTAATATTATTTAAATCCTTTTCAAAAAAATGGTTTTCAATATATTCCAAATTTGGAACTATTAGAGCAGTTAAATTCTTTTTATCTTGTCCTATTAGTTGTACTTGATTTATAAATTCTGCACTTAAAATTTCACTTTCTAAAGGATTAGGCTCAATGTTTTCGCCACTCGTTAAAACTATAGTATCTTTTGATCTACCTGTAATTATAAGTGCTCCATTCGGTATTAAGAATCCTAAGTCTCCAGTATTAAACCAACCATCCTCTGTCAAAACTTCACTAGTAGCTAATTTATTATTTAGATAACCACTCATAACTTGGGGCCCCTTGACCATAATTTTGCCTATTTCCTTATAATTTAATATCTTATCTTGTGTTTCATTTACAATTTTAATCTCAGTAAAAGGTAAAGCTTGACCAGAAGATCCTCTCACATTTGCCCAAGTTCTTCTACAAGTTAATACTGGGCTAGTTTCTGTTAATCCATAACCGACTAAAACATTAATTCCTAAAGATTCAAAAAATAAATCAACGTGTTCCGGAAGTGCCCCACCTCCATTTATAGGAAATTTAAGTTTGGTTCCGCAAAGTTGTTGAAGTATATTCGGCCATATAAAAGTAGATGATAATTTATGAAAAGGATATCTTATTAAGATATTTATCAGCATAAAAATTTTTCTGTAATTATTTAAATTAATCAATCCTAGATTTCTTATAAACCTTAAATTCTTTTTAAAAATAGAACTATTTTTAAGTAAAATTTTTATAAGTTTTTGCTTACTCTTTGGCATCTTTTTTAAAGCCAAAAAGAAACCATCATATATTGCTTCCCACAATCTTGGCACAGTTGCCATAACAACTGGTTCTACCTCTTTGATATCATCTTTTAAATATTTTGGAGTGGTATAAAATTGAGAACATCCACAAGAGAAGAAAAAATATTCTGCACTTCTCTCATATGAATGCCAAATTGGTAATACGCTTAAAACAGATGTGGCTGGTTTTGGATCAGCAATGCA
Source organism: uncultured Prochlorococcus sp. (assembly GCA_964433825.1). GTDB lineage: Bacteria > Cyanobacteriota > Cyanobacteriia > PCC-6307 > Cyanobiaceae > Prochlorococcus_A. Next base: position 18,050 of record CAYSSQ010000018.1, read on the forward strand.
GGCTAAATTTTTTATTTGATAAAGCAAATTTGCATGGGTTAAAGGGACCCCTTTAGGTTTTCCTGTGGTTCCTGAAGTGTATAGAATTGTAGCAATATCTTTCAAACTACTTTTTTTAACTTGGGAATGATAATTTGATAAATCTTTTAAATCATCAAATTCTATAAATTTATTCCAATTAATCAATTCTTCATCTACTTCATCATTTAAGTTAATAACAAATTTTAATTTATTTTTTAATTCATCCTTATTACCAATTTTTTTCCATACATCTTTTGATTGAACTATCAAGCCAACGGATTTTGAATGATCTATTATATATTCAAGTTCATTAGAGGGAGCATTGATCCCCCTTACTGCATTTATAGCTCCTAAACGCATTATTGCTTGATCAACAATTAACCATCTGGGTGAATTCTCAGAAATAATGGTAACTACATCTCCCCTTTTAAGACCAAGTTTAAAAAAGACCTTTGATGCAGTAGTAATTAAATCAGATAATTCTTTATATGAAAATTTCTCCCGATTTTTTCCTCTTAAGTCACAAACGGCCAAAATATCACCAGATTCATTTTTTAGATAATGCCATAATTGATCGATATGATTCAAATCCTCCAAATATTTTCTTTTCCTTAGAAATCTTTTTTCCCTGGGTAATGGCGCCTTAGATGGCCAATATGCAAGATCTTTCATTTTTACAGAAAATTTTGATCAATTCTATTCTGGTACAAAAATCAAACTAAACTCTTCTTGAACAATTTTTTTAACAATCTTTTTTACAGCAATAAGATCTATTTTTGAATTGTAATCACAGATATTTGTCATTACGCAATCTTTTATTCCACATGGATTGATTTTATTAAAATTTTTTAAATTACAATTAAAATTCAACGCAAAACCATGAATGGTTATCCACCTTTTGCAACCTATACCTATTGAAGCTATTTTCTTGTTATCGCACCACACACCGGTTAAACCATTTTTTCGTGAGGCTTTAATTTTTAGTTCTGCAAGTAAATTTATAATTAAATTTTCAATTTTCCTAAGAAACCAATTTAAATCTTTTTTATAAAAATTTAAATTTAAAACTAAATAAACTACAATTTGTCCTGGCATATGACAAGTAACTTCTCCACCTCGATTAAGTTTAAATACTTTAGATTCGTCTTCTTTGGAAAAAGATAAGAGATTCTCAGGATTACCACCTCTGCCAATTGTGTAACATAAATGATGTTCGCCTATCCAAATCAATTGTTCTTTTGAATTTCCTGAAATTAAATTTGCTTGATATTTTTTTTGTAAATTATAAATATCTTCGAAATATGAAATTTTATTAGGTTGTATGATTATTGATGTCCTATTCATAATATTTATGTAAATTAAAAAAAGAGTGCAATAAATTTAAGCGTTTATTATGAAAATTTTAATCCATGGGAAAAACATCGAACTTACAGGAGCGTTAAAAAATTATACTGAATCAAAAATAATAAAAGCTACTCATCATTATAAGGATATCGTTAAAGAGGCCGATATACACCTCTCTATTGAAAAGAATAAAAGAATCTCATTTCAAAGTGCAGAAGTAACAATTTTTGCTAATGGAACCATAATCAGAGCAGAAGAAAAATCTGAAAATCTTTATTCAAGTATTGATCTTGTTTCTAATAAACTTTGTAGACAACTTAGAAAATACAAAGAAAGGAATTTCGCTTCTCCTCATAATCATAAAAATAGTGTTAAAGATTCTGATTTGGAAGCAAATCATGCCATTGAATTAGAAAATATAGATTTTTTAAAAGAAGGATTAAAAGGAGATCTACCAGAGCCATCAATAAAGAATAAATATTTCGAGATGATTCCTATTTCAATTATGGAAGCGAGAAAGCAATTAGATCTTATAGATCATAGTTTTTATGTTTTTAGGAGTATTGATACAAATGAACTCCAAGTTATATATAAAAGGAATCATGGAGGTTATGGATTAATTCAATCAAAATAAATAATCAGATGTCTAAATGTTCATACGAATTTAATGAAATAATAAGTGCAACTTTAATAAATCCATTTTTGTCCCTAGATGAATTTAATATTAATTGCAATTTAATTAAGAAATATAATATTAGAAATATTTCAACATCATTAAATTATCTCAGTGATCTAAGAAATTACTTTGAAAATTACAGGGTAAATATTAGTGTACTAATTTCATATCCTTTATCAGATTGTCCTGATTTTTTAATTGATCAAATAATTGATTACGCGATAGAAAAAGGAGCTAATGGAATTGATTATCTACCTAAATTTTTCTATTTATCAAAAAATGAGGATGAAAAATTTGCAAATAATATTGAAATAATTTCCAAAAAAAAATTGCCTCTTAATTTAATTTTCAACAAATATAGAATGCAAAAAGAGACATTTAATAAAGCGATCAATATTTCTCTAGAACTTGGCGTGAAATTTTTCCAATTTGGAGATGGCTTTGGAACTACTTTAAATATATTTGATTTAAAAAAAATTCAAGAATTATTTGATGAAAATAGAAAAATTAAAGTAGTAGGTAATATCAGAGATATAGAAAGTGTGATAGAACTACTAAATAATGGCGCTGATAATATAGGTACAACATCTTTTCATGAAATTTTTAAATCTATCGAATAAATATTAATGTCTAGCGAGAGCAAATTAAAAGGTCTTTGCATTAAATGTAGTCCTTTAGGTGAATATGATCGTTTAATTACAATTTTATCTGAAGAAAAAGGGATCACAAGATTAGCAGTTCCTGGAGCAAGAAGACCTAAAAGTAGTCTTTCATCAGCAAGTCCTATAACTCTATTAGATTTACAAATATTTGGGAAAAAAAATCTTAAAACTGTGCGTCAAATAAAAATTGTAAAAAGCTATAATGTAATGGGAAAAAGTATAGAATGCCTATCGGCTGCACAAGCGATAACAGAATTAACTTTACTATTAGTTGGCAATGAAGATTCTCAAAATAATTACTTATCAACTGTTTTAATTCATTTAGATCGACTTTATGACCACCAAGTCCCAATTTCATCTGACAAAAAAATTTTATGTATTTGTATTCAATCTCTTATTCATTTACTGGCAGTGGGAGGTTTAAGTCTTCCTTTAAATTTTTGCTGCAAGACTGGAAGGACTATTAATCCTCCACTAGGTAATTGGGAATGGAAATGTAATTTCATACCAAACGAGGGTTTTACTATCGAAGATGATCCACAAAGCATCTTAAAAATAAATCCATCTGAATTAGCACTTTTGCAAAGACTGCTTTATCCAGAATTACCTATTAAGTCAAATGGAGAATTACTAGGACCAAAAAATGTTTGGCTTAAATTATTAACAATTATTGAATCTTGGATAAAGTCACAACTAGGTAAGGAACTATCATCACTAAAAATATTAAGAGAATTTTATTAATAACTTTTAAAATTAACTTTTGAGTAAAAATATCATAGTTGCCTTTTTTACTGTTACTTTATTAATAAGTTTGAAATTTCTAAGTGGTTCATATAGCTTGGCTTGGTAAAAAATCTCCTTTTTGTGGAAACGTTACCTATGGAAATTTAGTAACAGACAATTTAAAAAAAAGAGGATATAAGGTAAGTTTTATCCATTTTGATAATCCAGCTAGAAAGAATAAAGAAGATACATTTTTCTTAGCTAATGATCCTGAGGTGAGTTTGCCATATCTAATTAAATCGCAAGTTTATACCATTCCTTCTCCAAGAGCGGAAAAACAATTAAAAGATTCATTAGAAAGATTAAAGCCAGATATCGTTCATGCAAGTTTAACTTTATCTCCTTTAGATTTTAGATTACCTGAGTTATGCAACCAATTAAAAGTACCTTTAGTTGCAACTTTTCACCCTGCTTTTGACTCTAAGATTAGAAATCTTACTGCAAGTACTCAACAACTTACCTACCAACTCTATGCCCCTTCACTTTCAAAATTTGATAAGATTATTGTCTTTTCAACGGCTCAAAGAGAACTCCTTGAAAAACTTGGGGTTGATAAACAAAAACAAGTTGTTATTCCTAATGGTGTAAATCAAGATATATGGAAACCCTCAGAGACAACAAATACAAAACATCAACTTATAAAAACAAAAATAGGAAATGAAAGAATATTTTTATTTATGGGAAGAATAGCTAGTGAAAAAAATTTAGAAGCACTTCTTAAAGCATGGCGTCAATCAAAAACAATAAATGGTAAGTTACTAATAGTAGGCGATGGTCCTATGAAACCAACCTTAGAAAATAATTTTTATGATCCAGAAAAAGATAATTTATATTGGTGGGGAGAGGAGTCTGATTTAGATACGAGAGTTGCAATAATGCAAATTGCTGAAGCATTTTTCTTACCTAGTCTTGTTGAAGGCTTATCATTATCACTCTTAGAGGCTATGTCTACAGGAACAGCATGTATAGCTACTGATGCAGGAGCTGATGGTGAAGTGTTAGAAAATGGTGCTGGAATTATAATCTCAACTGATAATGTAACAACACAATTAAGAACTATAATTCCTATTTTATTTAACCACCCTTCTATTACAAAAGATCTTGGTGAGAAAGCCAGAGAAAGAGTTTTAGAAAGATATACAATTAATAAAAATATTGATGAACTAGAAGCAGTTTATAAAGAATTACAATCTTAAAAAATTATTATCGAAATTCCTTACTTCTATTTCTTGCAGCTAAAATAGCTTCAATCAATATGGATCTAAAACTGCTCTTCTCTAAAGTGTTTAGAGCTGATATTGTTGTTCCTCCTGGAGAGGTAACCATATTTCTTAATTCTGTAATACTTATATTTGATTCTTTTAATAATAAAATAGTCCCTAATATCATCTCAATAACCAATTCCTCAGAAAGTTTTTTATTTAATCCACCGCTTAATCCTCCATCACCTAATGAATCAATAATTAAGGCTATAATTGCAGGTGAAGAAGAAGTTAAAGCTAAAAATATATCTAGATAGTCTTCGGGCATTTCATAAATCTTACTGGAAGTCTTAAAAATATTCTTTATGAATTTTTTTTTATCTTCATTTATTTTTAATCCCCAAGTAATGCCTGTTATGCCTTTACCAATTAATATTGGGATATTTGTAATGGCCCTTACACAATTATGATTTGGAAATTTTTCTTCTAATCTTCTTAAAGAAACTCCAGCCAATATAGAGACAATTGTATTATCTTTATTTTTATTAATAGATAATTCTCTTAAATCTTCAAGTTGTTGAGGTTTTACCGATAAAAGTTTAACAGATGTATCCCAAACCAATTTGGATTCTTTTGAATCTGTCTGATAAACATTAATCTTATAGGGATAAGAATTTCTAATATCATTTAAACTTTTATTAGTTTTAACTAAACAAAAAATCTGATCTGGCTTTAAAATATTTTTTTCTAATAGTGGCGTAACAATAGCTTTTGCAATATTTCCAAATCCAATAATACCGAGTTTATTTAACACCGACTGATTATGAATATGCTGATATTTTGGCATCACCCCAAGCTGGTTGAGGTGTAGAGTTTATATCTACCTTGTACTGAGAAGTTTTTTCGTTAGTACTTATAGAAGATGGTGTTGCCTCAGCCGGAAATGAGCTTGTTACACTAACGCAGCTAGGAGCAAATAAGAATATACTTTCTCCTATACGCTCTTGATGGCCATCAATAGCAAAAGTTCCTCCTGCTATAAAATCAACAGCTCTCTGAGCTTGATCTGGATCCATCATTGTTAAATTTAATATGATTGTTTTTCTTTCTCTTAGAGCTTGAATAGCTTGTGGCATCTCATCAAAACTCCGTGGCTCGATTAAATTCACTTCGGATGAAGAACTAGAAATACCTGGCATACCAATAACCTTTGATGACTTTTTATTCATAAATTCAAATGGATTTGAATTGGCAACTAAATTCAAATTATTTTTATTTTGATTTTGATAATTCATAGAATCAAAATCCTCTTCTGAGGCATAATCTAAATCATCAAAATCATCATCCAAATAATCATCCCCTGCAACAACAGCTTTTAATCGAGAAATAAGTGACACTGTTAAATCCTCTAGAATTTATTTAATGAGTTCGTAAACTCATTAGCAATTATTCAACAAAAAATAGATAACCGCCTGTACTTAAATAACGTTATTTCATCATTTTTGCAAGTTCATTGAAACTTTTTTATTGATAATTATTAACTAATTAAATTCAATTTATCTTTCTCCAAATATAAGTGAGCCTATTCTTAACCATGTAGTTCCTGCTTCAATTGCTTCATTCCAATCATTGGACATCCCCATTGAACATTCAGGAAGTTTAAGGTAATCAGCTATTTCTCGACATTTAATAAACAACTTTAAATTTTCCTTTGCGCTCAGACCTTTTGGATTGATAGTCATCAATCCAATTATCAAAACATTTTTGATTTTTTTTAACTCCTCCCATTTTTCTATTAAATCATCACAATGTATTCCACCTTTCGAAGGATCATTTGCTAATTTAACTTGGATCAAAATTTTTTGGATTTTACCAATTTCAATAGCTGCATTTGAAATTTTTAATAAATTCTTTACCGAATCTACTGAGTGAATATAATCAAAATGATTAACTATTTTGCGAATTTTATTACTTTGAATTTTGCCGATAAAATGCCATTTAATATTTTTTATGTTACTCAGAAGGATCTGCTTCTCATATGCCTCTTGAAATTTACTTTCACCAAAGTCTTGTTGACCAAATTCATTAAGAATTTGAATACGACTAGATTCAAAACCTTTACTAACAGCTAGTAAATTTACATTTTTAGGTAGTAATTTTTTTATTTTTAAATAATTTGATATTTCCAAAAGCTATATAAAAGTTTGTTTGAACAAGTTTTCCCATTTAGGCAGCTCAGGGGAATCGTCTCTTCTTGCTCTTTGCAAATTAATTTCTGCTTGATTTCTTGCATCTAAATAAGGTATCACTTCAAATAATATTTCCCTTGATTTCATAGAAACCAAGAAAAACATTTTTTGGGCATAAAGCGTCGCGTAAATATCCTTTCCCTCATTTGCCTGAGATACTTGGTATAACATTCCAAAAGTTGGATGATTCAAATAACGTTCTGAACTCAAGTTAAAAAAAGTTATTCATAATGAACCATACTGTTTTCTAAGAAAAATTGCTACAAAAATAAAACAAATCGCTAGTGAATTAACATATAAGTCTAAGAAGGTTATTTTTTTTAAGGGTTTGAATCTTTTTATATTAAAAGATATTGATTCTTTTGAAAGCAGTGAATCAGCTCCTTGATCTATTCTCAGAAAAATATTTAAAAAAAGTCTCTCCACTAAACTAAATAAGATTCCTATTGAATATTTAAATCCTAATTTGCGAAAGTTAATGGATCTTATAGAAGCAGATTTAAGAATATTCTGAAATTCTTCTTGAACAAGTGGAATAAATCGTAATGCAAGTAAAAGTTGAAAAAGCCATTTATTTATTGGAATTCCAAAACTTTTAAGCGGGTTCATAAACCAACTCAGTGCCCACACTAGATCTTCTTTTAATGTAGTTAAGAGAATCAAATTTACACTATGTATAAGAGTGAATATCAAGGTAGAAGTTTTAATGCCCAAATCTAATGAGTTCTTTGTTAATGAGAGAGGACCAAAAGAAAAAATGCCAAATTTTTTAATAGGCAATATTAATATATTCCAGTTATATCTATTTTCTAGAATTAAATTTAATTCCTTTGGATCTCTCAATGGTATTTCTAAAGAAGGAAAGCTTGATGATGCAAGAATTGATAATAGTCCAATAATGAAAGACAAGGAAATTAGTAAAAGAAATGGTCTCCACCATACCCTTAAAGGGAGAAAACTAAAAATAGTTATCCCAAATAAACAAATAACTAAACCAACTCTCCAAAAAGGTCCTGCCCAGATAGGTGTTATTAAAAAAATTGATAGAATGATTAATTTAAGCCTACAATCTATAATTCTTAACCAACTTTTATTGCCATCAACATATTGTCCTATTGGGAATTTAGTAAGAATATTCATTATTCAGTATCTAATAATTTAATTTCTTTTTTCGATATTTCCCTTTCTAAAGTTCTTTGTTGTTTACCTCTCCAAAGTAAAATAATAGGTGTACCTTCAAAACCTAAATTAGATCTTATTTGCTTTTCAATATACCTTCTATAGGTACTTCCAAATAACTTTGGATCATTTACAAAAAGTGTAAATGTGGGAGGCTTATTCCTAACTTGAGTTCCGTAATAAATTCTGCCTTGCTTTCCGCTCCTTTTTGTAGGCGGACTTTTCCAACTTAAAGCTTCCTTTAATACTTCATTTACAACAGAGGTTGAGACTCTTCTTCTATGTTGCTTTACTGCTTCAAATGAATGTTCAAATATATTTTGTACTCTTTGACCAGTCAAAGCTGAAGTGAAAAGCATTTGTGCCCAATTCAAAAAATATAGTTTAGATCTCAATTTCTTTTCAATTTGATAAATTGTTGTGCTGTCTTTCTTAATTAAGTCCCATTTATTAACAATAATTAAACAAGCTTTCCCTTGTTCCTCAATTCGGCCAGCTAATTTTTGATCTTGCTCAGTTACTCCATCTACTGCATCTAATACCAATAGACATATATCACTTCTATCAATAGATTTAAAAGATCTGTTAATACCGAAAAATTCTGTTCCATATTTCACATTTTTTTTTCTTCTTATTCCTGCAGTATCTACTATTTTCCAAAGTTGATCTCCTTTTTTTAAAGTAGTGTCAATTGAATCTGTAGTAGTACCACTAATTTCGCTAACAATTGCTCTTTTATTTCCACTAATTGCATTCAACAAACTTGACTTCCCTACATTTGGTCTCCCAATAATAGACATTAGAATTTTTTCTTCTTTAATTACTTCAACATTCTGAGGTAATACATTAATGACATGGTCTAAAAGATCTCCTGTACCTGAACCATGTATAGCTGATAAAGGATAGGGTTCTCCTAATCCTAACTTCCAGAAATCAGAGGCTAAAGAAGCTCCTAATATCGTTGACTCACATTTATTAACTACAACAAATATTTTTTTATTTGTATTCCTTAGCCATTTAGCTATTGCAAGATCTCCATCAGTTAAACCTTGCGTCCCATCAACGACAAAAAGTGCGATAATTGATTCTTCTAAAGCTAAAAATATTTGAGCTCTAATTTCTGGTAAGAACTCACTATCATCGTCAAAAATTAATCCCCCAGTATCAATAACTTGAAACTCTTTCCCACCCCACTCCGCATTTTGATAAGTTCTATCTCTTGTTACACCTGGAGTATCGTAAACTATTGCATTATTTGTTTGGCATAAACGATTTACTAGAGTTGATTTACCTACATTGGGTCTTCCAATAATAGCAATAGTGGGAAGAGACAAATTACTTTTAATTAACTCTTATCTAACTATACAATTAATATTATTTTTAACTTTAAATAGTTATCTAATTATTGATTAAAGATCCTAATTGAACCTAATAATAAGGAGTGAGAAATAAGGTAAATCATAAGATTTATTTATAGATGCCTTTTCGATTAATTGATTATGCATCCCTATATTTGAAGCCAAAATTGCTTTATTTAAGAGTTCCTCTTTTTTTAAAACTTCTTTAACCCAAGGCCATCTTTTTCCTACTTTTAAGATTGCCAAAACAATATTATTAGTAGATGCATTATTGAATAAATCGATAAGCTGGGTTGAATCATTAGGACATTCAAAGATTTTTAAAATTTCACCTTGCTTCACTAAATCATAATCAGCATATGCTGCTGCTGCACTAATAGATGAAATACCAGGGAGCTTTTTAATATTAATTCGAGGATCTAATTCTTTTATTTTTCGCAAAATATATGATGAACTCGCAAATATAGATGGATCTCCCAAGCAAATTAAAACGCCTGAACTTCCCTCATTTAAACAAGATATGATTTTAGTAGCAGCAAATTGCCAAGTTTTCTCAGGATTATATTCTTTCCTCGCCATAGGGAAAACAATAGGAATCTTTTTTTTAAATCTGATATATTTTTGTACTATACCTGCCGCATAACTTTTTTTATCCATGGCAGATACTGGATAGAAAATATAATTTGCTTTTTTAATAGCTTGTAATGCGCCTACAGTTAAAAGAGAGGGATCCCCTGGTCCAACCCCTACAATCGTTAAATTCGGCTTTTTATTTTTTGAAAATAAATAACTAAAAATTCTGGAAACAATATTCATATAAAACTTATTAACTGTGGATTCTAGGTAATGAAAAAGTTTCAGATAAAATTTCTGTTTCTTTGAGAGCTAATTCGTTTAATCGATTAAAAACCTCTTTTTTTGAGAATTTTTTTTGGGCAAGCTTCCAATAGATACCAAAATGTCTTGCCTCACTCTCTAAAAGAGAGTTATAGATTTCCCTCAGAGATGCATCTTCAAAATTTAATGCAAGTATACTTAATCTTTCATGACTCCTTGCTTCTATAATGCCAGCCACTAAAAAACTATCAAGCATTCTATAAGGCTCTTCTTTCCTTATGTTTTTTGCTAACTCAGCTCCATAAGGAGCCGGTTTCAATGCTTTTATGTCGATACCTTTATCTTTTAAAAGATTAAGTATTTTCTCAAAATGTTCCAACTCCTCTCTAGCAATCGGACTTAAGACTGCAGATAATTCATGTTCTGATGGATATTTAAACATTAATTGTATTGCTGCTCCAGCAGCTTTTTTCTCACAATGAGCATGATCTATTAAAATCTCAATCGGATTTGATAGAGCTAACTTTATCCATCTTTCAGAACTTAATGAAGTTAAATGCTTTATATGAAATGTTGGCCTTTTTATAGTTTTTGGCATAAAATTTTAATTCTCTAAATATCCTATAATCCCCTCCAGAGCAAGAAAATAACTCTTAATTCCAAATCCAGTTATTAATCCTATCGCTTTATCAGATAGAAATGATTGTTTACGAAAATTTTCTCTATTAAAAATATTTGAAATAT
>CAYSSQ010000019.1:0-28214 GCA_964433825.1 uncultured Prochlorococcus sp.
AATCATCTTCTTTGGCTTGGACCCTTCTTGGCTGACGTTGGTGCTCAAACACCTTTCTTTTATATTTTTCGTGAAAGGGAAATGATATATGATCTTTGGGAAGCAGCAACAGGACAAAGATTAATTAATAATAATTTTTTTAGAATAGGAGGAGTAGCTTGTGATTTACCTTATGGATGGTTAGAAAAATGTATTGATTTTTGTGATTGGTTTTCACCTAAAATTGATGAATATGAAAAGTTGATAACTAATAACCCTATTTTTAGAAAGAGGATAGAAGGTCTAGGAATTATTGAGAGAGAGCAGGCTATTAATTGGTCACTTTCAGGTCCAATGTTAAGGGCCTCTGGAGTGGCTTGGGATTTGAGGAGAGCAGATAATTATGAATGCTATGACGATTTTGATTGGGATATTGCATGCGAGAAAGAGGGTGATTGTTATGCAAGATATAGGGTAAGAGTTGAGGAAATGAGACAATCTGTAAGAATACTCAGACAAGCTTGTAAGATGATTCCTGGCGGACCAACTGAAAATTTAGAGGCTAAAAGGATGGCGACACAAGATAAGAAGAATGAAATATTTGGCCAAGATTATCAATATGTAGCAAAAAAAGTAGCACCTACTTTTAAAATTCCAAACGGAGAATTATATACAAGACTTGAATCTGGTAAAGGTGAAATAGGAGTTTTTATACAGGGAACAAATGAGGTTACTCCTTGGAGATTTAAAATAAGAGCAGCAGACTTGAATAATTTGCAAATTTTACCCCATATTTTAAAAGGTAGTAAGATTGCTGATATTATGGCAATCTTAGGATCAATAGATGTAATTATGGGATCAGTTGATAGATAATTAATAAATGAAAGATAATGAATGGTTAATATTCGAAAGGAAGGTGAGATTTGGCGATTGTGATTCAGCCGGTGTTATTCATTTCCATAACTTATTTAGGTGGGCTCATGAACTTTGGGAAGAAAGTATTGATTTATATGGAATCTCATATAGTGAAATTTTCCCTAATTCGAAATTAAAACAAAACATACTTATTCCTATCATCAGTTCTGAAAGCAGATTTTTTTTACCTATTAAGCACGGTGATATTTTAAAAATAAAATTACTTCCAAAAAAACTTAATGGTCATTTATTTCAGGTCAATACCTTTTTCTTTCTAAATCAATTAAAGGCTGCTGAAACTAAAATTACTCATTGTGCGATTGCAAATAATTCTCGCGAAAAAGTAAATATTCCTGAAAAATTAGAACTATGGATTGAGGCTTCAAATATTTCGAGTTTTATTCAAGAGTGCTAATTACTTTAGTAAGTATTTTTCCATATCCTAGTTTTATTTTCATCGAATATAGATTTTTCTTTAGCGATTAACCACCTCATAGGTTTTTCATGACTTGGCCAATTATTTGTAAATTCCTCAAGTAAATGTATTAAATCTTTGATTTCTGTTTGATTAAGATAATCCTCAAAATCGATTATTATTTCGAACCTATTGCCCCATAAAGTATCGACTTTTTTGCGGATCAATAAATTTTTAATAGGCATTTTTCTATAAAAAATGAATTCGTATATTCTTGTTTTTATCAAATCTGGAAAAACTGTTTCTCCTCCAGAATCAAAAGCATTATCTTTCCTGCCTAAAACTTCAAGATAATAAAAGTTATTTTCTTTAACAAGCTTTCCATAATCTCCACTTTCCCACCATCCATTTTGATTCGCAAAACATTCTATTTCATGTGAACTTTTTAATTCATATCCTATCCTTTCAGTACTAACTTCAATAATTCCATCATTATTTATTCTTAGATTAATATCTTTTAATATTCTTCCATAATTTTTATAGCCATTAAGAAACTCTCTAGGTTTTAAGCTACTAATCATTGCAGCTGTTTCTGTAGCTCCATAACATGGAGCTAAGTTTATTTTTTCTTTTCTACATTTTTCAAATAAATTATTTGATAGTTGTGCACCTCCAACCCAAATTAAATCAAATATTTTTAGCCAAATTAAACCATATTTATCATTTAAAAGTCTAAAAAGCTGAGTAGGGACTAATGATGTAATAAGTTTTTTCGATTTTATATTTTTTTTTGAGAAAGAAAAATCAATTAAATCTTTTGTTCTTTTTATTAAGTTAGGGGAAATATTTATATATTCGCTTCCCCAACATTGTGATCTCCATAATGGCATAAATCCACTAATATGATGCAACGGAAGAGTATTAAAAATCATGCAGTCGCATAAATTAAAACCTTGACTTTTCAACCAAATACCTGAAGAGTAAGCTGATTTATTTAGATTATCTATTGGATGAATACATATTTTTGATCTATTACTACTTCCACTACTTTCTAAAATTATTGCAGGTCCATCAAATTTTATAGTTTTAAAAATTCTTTTTAAATTTTTTGGTTTTTTATATATAAAGATAATTTTATTTTGCTTTATTGAATTTAAGATTAAATCAGAAGAAATAATCTCATTATTTTTTATTGAAATATAGTGGATATTATTACTCATAAATTTTCCCAAATAATATTAGGATTGCTTTCAAAAAGAAACGTATCTGGTGCCTGCGCTAATGCTAAACCAGGTACTTTTGGTGTTCGACCTTTTAATTGAATAAACGCACAATGAAATAACATTCTTCTTCCTATACCTGTTTCAAAGGATGAACTAATTGATACGTAATATTTATCATTAGTTAAATCTTCTAATAGTTGTAATGGATTTTTTTCCTGTGAGGGCCTTCTTATTTGCCATCCTTCCCAAGATTTAATAAAGTCTGGATAATGAAGTAATGATTCATCCAAGGCAATAGGAATTTTTTTATTAAGTTTTCTATGACCTTCATAATCTTCAGGTGCTAGTGGTTGTTCTAACCAATCAAGATTTTTATTATTTTTAAGTATGTCTGCCCAATTATTTGCTAGTTTCCTTGACCATGCTCCATTAGCATCAATTCTTAATTTATAGTTACTTGGTAGTTCACATAAAATTTTTTCTAATATTTTTTCTTCTTTTAAATTTTCTTGAATTCCTACTTTCCATTTAATAGTAATATTAAGATCTTTATATTTTATATTTTTCTTAATTACATTTAATTCATGAACTATATTATAAGAATCTAGTAATATTGCACTTTGATCAATTTTCTTAAAAGGATAAGATTCTCTGAATTTTAATTGACCTTTAATTTCAGCTATTGCACAAATTATTCCAGATTGAATACATGGGTGAAGTTTTTTTATACTTTCTAAAAGACTTATCTCATCATTTTCTTTTGGTATTTGATTTATTTCTCGCTTACAAATCATAAAATCGCTTTTTGAAATTGGTGATATTTCCCCATAACCTAATTCATTATTTTTATTTTTTATTTTTATTATCCAACCATTTTTAGATTTTATCTTGTAGTTTGAATTCTTTACGTCAGAAGACAGTCTATATGAAAAAAATTTCTTTTCAAATTCAAAAATCATCTTAAGAGATCCAACTAATCAATAAACCAAAAATTAATCCGATGCCATTAAAAGTTTGAAACTTTATTGCTATAAATTTCGAATATTTAATTTCTTTAGGTTTATTATAAAATTTCTTTAGTAATTTAATAAGTTTTAAGGCATTATTTAAACTTATAAAATAGAGAAGGCACAATGGTGGTAAAAATCCAATAAATATTGTATATAGCTGAAATAAATAAATAAAAATTATTATCCAGGGTATTAATTGGGAAGCTAATTTAGAGCCTAGAAAAACTAATGGTGATATTTTTCCATATTTTTGGTCCTCTTGAATTTGATGAAAATGGGAACAAAATAAAACCAATGTTGTAGCTAATGCAGGCCCTGTTCCTAGTAAAAAAGAATCTCTCCAAGGAATTGGAGAAAGATTATTACTTAAAGGATTAAAAGCCAAGAGAGAAGCTGAATATGCTAACGGTCCGAAAGCTGTCCAACAGAGAGGTTCTCCTAAACCTAAATAACCTAATCTAAAAGGTGGTCCTTGGTATAAATATCCTAAAAAACAACATAAAATAATAAGTAAAATAATTTTAAGGTTTATTGTTACAGAGATCATAAAGATAATTAATAATCCTAGTATTAACGAAGAATATGCAATTATAGAAATTAGCTTCTTATTATCAACTAGATTAACTATTGAATGAAATTTAAACTGATCAATACCTGTCTCAGAATCAAATAAATCATTAGTAAGATTTTCCCAAAACAAAATTAAAATTGCAGCTAATGTAAAGCCTATAAAGTGTAAAATAATTATTTTATTGTTTATATATAAATTGTATGTTGCAGAGATTAGTATTGGCATCACAGCAACTGAATAAAGTGGCCATTTTATTGCCTCTTTCCATAACTTTTTTTTATCTTTATTCATTTAAAATAAACATAAATAAGATTTCAATATTTAATATATTTTATATATTGAGAAACTTTTAACTTAATGCAAGTTTAATAAAATTATTATAAATAAGCTATGTATAATGATCAAACTTTTTCAAATTTTCTTAAAGAGCGCATAATTGAAATTGATAATAGGAATTTAAGATCAGGTCTAATTAGTATTTGTGCAGAAATTCCTTATGTCGAATCATTTACTAAATATAATGATTTGCTTATGAAATACTCCTTTTCAGCTTTATGGGAAGAAGATAATAATATATCTTTTATGTCTCTTGATAAATGTAAATATATTTATTTAGATGGACCTAAAAGATTTAAAGCAGCCAAAGATTTTTATCATAAGAATCAGAGAAGTTTAATAAATATCGAACAAAATCCTGATCCATCTTCATTAGCAAAGATTATTTATTTTTTTTCTTATTCAGATGATTTTAATAGAAATATAAACTTAAAGGATGTCCCAAATATGGAAGCTATACTTCCGAAAATTCTTATTATTAGAAATAATCAAAAGTCATGGATAAGAATAAATGCTCAATTTAATAATGAAAAGTCATTAAGAGAAATATGTGATGATTTCTTTCTAATTAGTTCTGAAATTATATCAATGAAAATTTCTAAAGAAAAAAAGAATTTTCATATTCCAATAATTAAATTTGAAAGTGAATTTGAAAAATCAAGAAGAAATTTAATAAAAAATATTGCAAAAGGTATTAAATTAATTGATAAAAATATTTTAGAAAAAATAGTTTTGAGTGCAAGAATAAAAGTTAAATGTGGATCTAAGTTTTATTTAAATAAAATTTTAAAAAGCTTAAGAGATAGTAATTGTAATTCTTGCATTTACGTTTGGAAAAGAAATGAAGAAGATATTACTTTTGGAGCATCTCCAGAGAAATTATTTTCGCTTAAAAATAATAAATTATCTTTAGAAGCTATTGCAGGTAGCGCAGATAGCTCATTAAATAATAATTTGCTATTAAGTAGTTTAAAAAATATAAGAGAGCATGAAATTGTTCTTAGTTTCTTAATAAATTGCTTAAAAGATTTAAATATTATTAAATTTGAGAAAAGTGATTTGAAAGTCAAATCCTTTGGAAATATATCTCATTTACAAACTATTCTTAATGCATCAGTAAATAATTTAAATCCTTTTGAAGTTCTCAGCACCTTACATCCATCGCCTGCTGTTTGTGGAATACCGACAAATATTGCAAATGAATGGATAAAAACATTAGAGACTTTTCCAAGAGGCAATTATGCTTCTCCAATTGGTTGGATAGATTTTGAGGGTAATACAGATTTTAGGGTTGCGATCAGAGGTGCAAGATACCTTAATCAAGAAATACAATTGACTGCGGGAGCAGGTTTAGTCAAAGATTCTATATGTTTAAATGAAGTTCAAGAAATAAAACTTAAGTTTGAAGCAATAGCCAAACATATTTTTTATTAAATATTTTGCAATAATACATTTATTACTTCATCTGAAATATATTTATTTGAGAGCCTTTCTATTTCTCTCAAACCAGTTGGACTTGTTACGTTAATCTCGCTTAACATTCCATTGATTACATCTATACCAACAAAAAATAAACCTTCATTTTTAAGGTGATCTGATAACTCACTACATATTTTTTTCTCATTAGAACTTAATTCAGATTTTTCTGCTTTTCCTCCCATTGCTAAATTGCTTCGGAAGTCACCATCTTGGGGAATCCTATTGATAGATCCCATTGGCTCACCATTTACAATAATTATTCTCTTATCTCCATTTTTAACTTCTGGTATAAATTTCTGCATCATTACAGGTAGCTGCTCTTGCGATGTTATTAATTCGATCATAGCTTTTATGGCAGGTGAGTTTTTTGTTATACGTATTACACCCTGTCCGCCTTTGCCTCCTAGAGGTTTAACTACAACATCTTCATTGATTTTTGCAAAGTTAATTAGATCATTTACTTTACTCGCTACGATGGTGGGTGCCATTAAATGACTATATCTTAGAGCACCTAATTTTTCATTCCAAGCCCTTAAAGAGGAGGGCTTATTTATAACTTTAACGCCTTTTCTTTCTGCTACTTCAAGTAAGTGTGTAGCGTATAAATAAGCTTCATTAACTGGTGGATCTTTTCTCATCCAAATACAGTTGAAATTTGCAAGAGGTATACAATCATTTCTTATGAAAGAAATCCATGGATCCGTATTTACTTGTGTTGAGGAGGCCCAAACTTCATCTCCTCGAGCCTCGAGATCTTGAGGTGTACAAATCCAGACATTTATATTTTTCCTGCTAGTTGCTTGCATAAGAGCAGCAGAAGAATCTTTTGATTCATTAATATCTTTAATAGGGTCTAATACAAATAGAAATTGCATTGTTCCTATATATTTATTAATTCATCAAGTTTATTTAAACTTTCTAATTTATAAAGATCATCGCATCCTCCAATAGAAATATCATTTATGAAAATTTGAGGAAGCGATCTACCTCCATTAGCTCTTATAGCCATTTTATTTCTTGCATCTTCATCACCATCAATTTTATATTCATGAAAAACTATATTTTTTTTATTAAGAAGATCTTTTGCTCGATTGCAGAATGGGCATGACTGCCATGTATAAATTTCAACTTTTGACATTTTTTTAAAATAATTATTTACTTTATACTATTAAAGAATAGACCCTGTTAGATTATAAATAACAATTTAGAACTATTTTGATAGATATAACAGAATTTAAAAAGGACTTATCTGAATTAACAAAACGACTGGGTAATGCTCAGGATTGTCTTTGACGTACCAAAACTTGAGGCAAAACTTAAAGACTTAGAACAAATTTCTTCTCAGCCTAATTTTTGGGATGATCAAAATAAAGCTAAAAGTCTGATGAGAAAACTTGATGATGTTAAGGATCAACTTTCGCAATTTAAGGAATGGAATCAATATATCTTTGATGCAAATGCTTCTCTCGAACTTTATTCTTTAGAACCAGAAGAAGATTTTATAATTGAATCTTATTCTGGATTACAATCTTTGAAAGAAAATTTGGATAGATGGGAATTTCAAAGTCTTTTATCTGGGGATTATGATAAAGAAAGTGCCGTAATTACGATTAATGCAGGAGCAGGCGGTACAGATGCCCAAGATTGGGTTGAAATACTTTTTAGGATGTATACAAGGTGGGCAGAAATGCATTCAATGAGTATTAAAATTAATGAATTATCTGAAGGGGAAGAAGCTGGTATAAAAAGCGTTAATTTTGAAATAAATGGTAAATATGCATATGGATATCTTCAAAATGAAAAAGGAACACATCGTTTGGTTAGGATATCACCCTTTAATTCAAATGGTAAAAGACAGACCAGTTTCGCTGGTATCGAAGTTATGCCTAAATTAGATGATGATATAAAGTTGGAAATTCCTGAAAAAGATCTAGAAATATCAACAAGTAGATCAGGTGGTGCAGGGGGACAAAATGTTAATAAGGTAGAAACGGCTGTTCGTATTACTCATTTACCGACAGGTATATCAACTAGGTGTACACAGGAAAGATCCCAACTCCAAAATAAGGAAAAAGCAATTATTCTTCTAAAGGCTAAACTTTTAATAATTGCAAAAGAACAAAGAGCTGCTGAAATAGCAGATATTAGAGGAGATATAGTGGAGGCCGCATGGGGTAATCAAATTAGAAATTATGTTTTTCATCCTTATCAGATGGTAAAAGATTTAAGAACTATGAAGGAAACTAATGATATTAATAATTTTCTCGACGGCAATATAGATCAATTTATTTATGAATTATTACGCCATAATATTTCAAATAAATAGTAAGATTAATTTATGACTAACTCTAAGAAAGAAAATTTGCAGAAAATAGTTGCTCCTCCAAGTTTTATTAAACTTGCAATGAGAAATATGGTAAGAAAAGGGAATAAGAGTATTTCCCATTTTTTTATTACTTTTATAATTTTAATGGGATTTCTTCTACTCATTGCAACTTTAGGTAAACCAAATATACCTATAAACTAATAATATGGTTTTGATAGAAAATATTGATATTGATTTGGTTTTCATATGTGGTAAATCATTACAAAAACAAAAAGATTTTAAGAAAAAAGATAATCAATTAATTTTTCAATCCCAGTTTTGGGAAAAAATTTTTTACAAATGGATAAAAATAATCATTGAGGAAAAAATAAATATAAAAACAAGAAATATATTAAATAAAAAAAATTTTTCCCTAAGTTTTCATATTATTGATAATCAAGAGATATCAATTTTAAATAAAAAATGGCTAAATAAAGAAGGAGCTACCGATGTACTGTCTTTCCCTATAATTATTGGAAATGAATTTAAGAATGATTTGTTATTTGCTGAATTAGGAGATATATTTATTTCATTGGAAATGGCATCTAATCAAGCAAAAGATTATTGTCATAGTTTAAAAAGAGAAATTTTATTTTTAGCAAGTCATGGATTTTTGCACCTTTTGGGTTGGGAACATGAAACTGAAGAAGAATTAAAAAGTATGCTAAATTTTCAAGAATATTTAATTTCAAAATTAAATGAATAAGAAATCCTAAAGTACATATGATTATAAAAAATTATTTTTTTATTAAAAGGAAATTATCCTATAAAATTTCTAAGAATATTTTTTTAAGCTTTAAATACGCGTTTAGAGGAATCTTTTATTGCTTTAAATCTGAGAGGAATTTTAGAGTACAATTTTTTCTTGCCATCTTAGTATTTTTAATTAGTTTAATCTTTAAATTAAATTATTTTGAGTACTTAATACTTTTTTCCACAGTAATATCTGTGTTGATTTTGGAATTATTGAATACTTCGATAGAGTCTTTAGTTGATTTAGTGGTTTCAAATAAATTTAGGAGATTAGCTCAAATAGCAAAAGACTGCGCAGCAGGATCAGTATTATTAGCTTCTATTAATTCCATTTTAGTTGCTTGCTTTATTTTTATTCCTAAAATAAAGATATTAATCCAAAATTTATAAAATATGTTTTTAGTAATTGATAATTATGATAGTTTCACTTATAACTTAGTCCAATACTTAGGAGAGTTATCTAATGAATATAAAATAACAAAAAATATTTTAGTTAAAAGGAATGATGATATTAATATAAATGAGATAAAAGAATTAAATCCGCAAGGTATTCTTTTGTCTCCAGGTCCTGGTAATCCTGATCAATCTGGGATTTGTATCCCTATTTTACAAGAAATATCAACTTATATTCCCACTCTAGGCGTTTGCTTAGGTCATCAAGCATTTGCTCAAGTTTATGGTGGTAAAGTGATTGTTGGTAATGAATTAATGCATGGAAAAACATCAAAGATTTTTCATCACCAAAAAGGTATTTTTAAGGATATTGAAAGCCCCTTTATAGCAACAAGATATCATAGTTTAATAGTAGATTCATCGTCATTGCCATCATGCTTGGAAATTTCTGCTCATTTGGAAGATTCAACTATTATGGCTTTAACACATAAGAAATATAAACATATTCATAGCGTACAATTTCATCCAGAAAGCGTTCTAACCCAATACGGGCATAAGTTAATTAGTAATTTTTTAAAAATTGCAGAAGAGATGTAATATATTATTTATGAATATTTTAAAAATTAAAAGACTTCTAATTCTTTCTTTCTTTATAGTTTTTTTCCCAGCTAATATTTTTGCTGAAAACTTGAGATTAAAAAGTTTTGGTCATAGTAGTTTTTTAATAAAAGGCGGAAGTTTATCAATACTTTTAAATCCATTTAAATCAATAGGATGCACTGCTGGATTAGAAGAAATTAAGAATGAAGAATTTGATTTTATATTGGCTAGCTCAAGTTTGTTAGATGAAGGGTTTAACCCCAATAAGAATTTAATTTTTATAAATCCAGGAACATATCAAGTAAAAGATACTATTTTAAATGGTATAAATATTCCTCACGATAGATTTGGAGGAAGAAGGTTTGGAATGGCTACAGTCTGGATATGGGAACAAAATAATTTTAAAATTGTGCACATGGGAGGCGCTGCTGGGAAAATTGATACAAAAGATAAAATTCTATTAAGTAGGCCCGATTTATTATTTATATCTATTGGTGGCGGACCTAAATCATATAATTCTATTGAAGCTGTAGAAATAGTCAAATCAATAAAACCAAAGATTATTATCCCAGTTCATTTTTTGAAAGAAAATAATAAAAATTTTGGCTGCCAATTTTCTGATGAAAATTTATTTTTAAATAAAATAGAGGGATATGAAGTTGAGTATGTTGGAAAAAATTTTTTAATTAAGTCTAGAAATTTAAATAAAAATATTATTTATATTTTTGAATAATCATTAACAAATTTCTAATTTAATAAATTGTTCCCAAAAGAACTGCATCTGTTTTGTAGTTCCTATACTAACTCTGACTGAATTTTCTATATTTTTTTTATTATTCATATTTCTAATAAGAATTCCTTTTTCTTTCAATTCTTTTATTAATAGTTTAGATTCTTTATTAGGCCAAATTAAAAAATAATTTCCTCCATTGAAATTGCTCCTTATTTCTAATGATTCAAATTTCGCTTTAATCCATTCTCTAGCTTTTTTTACTTCAATAATATAATCATCTATATATTTTTTATCATTTAAAGCAGCTATGGTTGCTTTTACTGCAAAACTATTCACATCATAAGGACCTGTTACTTTATTAATATATTTGATTAATTTTTTATTACCAAATGCAAAACCCATTCTTAATCCGGCTAATCCACCAGTTTTAGATAGTGATTGTATTACTACTATATTATTCATTTCTTCAAAATTAGTTTTTGGTAGAAGACTATCGCCATAAAATTTTTCGTAAAGTTCATCTACAACAATTATTGAATTTTTATTTTTTTTCGCAATTTCTAGTATCTTATCTGCTTTTAAAACAGAACCAGTAGGGTTATTGGGGTTACATATAAAAATTAATCTTGGTTTATAAATAGCAATTTTTTCTTCAAAATCTTCAATAGGAAATTCGAAATTAATTTGTTTATATTCGCATGTAATAATGCGCATTCCACGCATTTCTGCACAGGGAAAGTAATATCCAAAAGTAGGATTGGTCGTTAAGAATATATCATTTTTAGATCCAAATGAATTGAAAATAGCATTTATTGCAGCATCAGCGCCATTAAATAAACCAATTTCATTTAAATTAATTTTTCTATTTTCAAGATAATTTTTGCTTATTTCTCTAATTAATAATTCATACTCAGGATATATAGATATTTCATTTGATTTTATATTCTGAATTGCTTGATAAACATCAGGACTTGGTCCTAAAGTATTTTCATTAAAGTCTAACCTTAGAAAATCTCTCCTATTTTCTAAAGGAGCTGAGTATTCTTTCATTTTTTGTATTTCCTTTCTTGGTTCAGGAAAAGAATCTTTAAATTTATTTGAATTAGTCATTACATTCTTTCTAGTGTTTCAATCCCAAGAAGATCTAAACTTAATTTTAGAGTTTTTCCCATTAATCTACACAACTCAAGTCTTGAAATCATTTGTTCTTTTTCAGCTTTCAGAATTGGGAGTTTATCATAAAATCTATTGAAATCTTGGCATAGTTCAAAAAGATAATTACAAAGTCTATTTGGTAATAAATCTTTCTCAATTGATATTATAATTTCATCTAATTTGAGTAATTTTTTTATTAAAGTCCATTCTAAATCATCACTGAATGAAATATTTATTTCTTTATTTTTTATATAATTGTTATTATTATTATTTTTTCTATTTATACCTGAAATTCTTACAAGTGTATAAAGGAGATAAGGGGCAGTATTACCATTAAGAGCAAGCATTTTATCAAAACTAAATTGATAATTCGTAATTCTATTTTGACTTAGATCTGCATATTTAACTGCGCTGATCCCTATCACTTGAGATGTATGATCAATAAAATCTTGATTTTCTTTCCTATTTTCTACACTAATTCTTTTTTCTAAATCAGTTTTCGCTCTTTTTATTGACTCTGAAAGTAAGTCTTTTAATCTAATAGTATCCCCTTCTCTTGTTTTAAGTTTTTTACCATCTATGCCTTGAACTAAGCCAAAAGGCACATGTTCTACTGAGCAATTTTCTGGGATCCATGATGCTTTCCTAGCTACTTGAAATACGCCCTCAAAATGATTACTCTGTCCTTGGTCTGTAACGTATATTATCCTACCTGCTCCATCACCATCTGGAACCTTATTAAATCTATATCTAAGAGCGGCCAAGTCAGTTGTTGCATAATTAAAGCCACCATCTTTTTTTTGTATAATTAGAGGAAGTCTATTTCCTTCTTTATTATTAATCCCATCTAAGAAAACACATTTTGCCCCTTTATCTTCTACTAAAATACCCTTAAAATTTAAATCATCTACTACAGATTTAAGGTAACTATTATAAAAAGATTCCCCTCTTTCTATTATTTTAATATTTAGAGATTCATATATATTGTTAAATTCTTTCCTAGATTCCTCACATAGAAGTTTCCATGCTTTTAGTGAGTCTTTATCTCCTTGTTGTAGTTTTACAACTTCTAACCTTGCTCTTTCTTGGAAATCAATTTCATTATCAAATCTTTTTTTTGATACTTTATAAAAACTTACTAAATCCCCTAAATTTATATCTTTGAATTTATTCACTGATTTACTACAAATATCATTAAGATGGGTTATTAGCATCCCAAATTGAGTTCCCCAATCACCTACATGATTTAATCTTAATACTTCATATCCTCTTAATTCTAAAATTCTAGAAATTGAATCACCTATTATCGTTGATCTTAAATGTCCTACATGCATTTCTTTGGCTATGTTAGGACTTGAAAAGTCAACTACGATTTTTTTATTTTTTGAAGATGTTATTGGAATTCCTAATCTACTGCACTTTTGATTTGATATGAATTGTTTGATGAAAATTATTTTTTTTAATTTGATATTTATAAAACCAGGGCCAGCGATATCTATACTTTCGCATAAAGACTGCATATCTTTATTTTTATTAAGTAAAATAATAAATTCAGAAGCTATTTCTCTTGGATTTTTTTTTAATATCTTTGATAAAATTAAACTCACATTTGATTGATAATCTCCAAAAGATTCTTTTGTTGAAGGGACTAGTATACTTTTTCTAACGCTATCAAACTGATTAATTTCGTTATTAGATTTGAGGATATCTTTTAAAGACATCTCGAAGTAGTTGGTTAGATTATTAAAGGTAGTTAACATAAAATATATTTGTCCTAAATCCTAAATCAATAATAACGCATGCTTAAGTCAATCCAACTACTTTTTGTTGTTGAGGAACTTGTTGAAATGTAATCTATACCATCAATTAAATAAGCATCAATTTCTTTCGGATTGATTCCTGAAACTTCAATTATTAAATTTTTTCTATTATTTTCAGAAGAAATATTTTTGGATAATTGTCTTAATTCATTTATAGAACTTTTTAAAGATTTTTGATCAAATTCATCTAATAGCAAACTATCCGCACCTGCCATTAAAGCATCCTTAGCTTGATTTAAATTTTCGGCTTCAATAATGATGTGAGTTGTAAATGGTGTATTTAATCTTATGTTTTTAACAGCATCATGTAAATTATTACTCCATGCTATATGGTTTTCTTTAATCATTGCAGCGTCATATAAACCCATTCTGTGATTTATGCCGCCACCACATTTAAAAGCATATTTCTCAAAAATTCTTAGTCCTGGAGTTGTTTTTCTTGTATCAGCTAATTTTATATTAGTATTTTTTAATTTAGAAACTAATTTGTAAGTATAAGTCGATATCCCTGAAAGGTGCATAGCTATATTTAAGCAAATTCTTTCACTAGCAAGCAGACTTTTTGATGGACCATTTATTTCTAAAATCTTCTCTTCCCTAGAGAATTTTTCTCCATCTTTAATAAATAAATTCACTTCTATATTCTCATCAATTTTGTTAAAAATTTTCTTAACAATTGCAGATCCGCAAAATATACCCTCTTCTTTAGATATCCAATGTGCCCTCCCACATTCCTTTGTTATGGCTGCCCTTGTTAAGTCTCCATTACCTAAATCTTCTTCAATCCAATTATCTATTATTTTAGATATTTTTGGTGTATTTAAGTCCAAAATTAAAAAATTAAAATTAGTTTTATTTTAAACTCTCATATTTAAAAATATTTATTTATTAATTAGAAATTTACTTACCAATGCAGAACTTAGAAAATATATTATCTAGTAAGTCTTCTGTTAATTCTGTTCCTGTTAATTTGGATAAATTCTTTACAGCTTCCCTTAATTCTATTGAAATCAGGTCAAATGGTAGTTGATTTTCAATAATCTTATCTATATCATTCAAGTTATTCAAACATTCACTCAGATTTTTTAGCTGCCTTTCATTTAAAAGGATATCAATATTATCAGATCCAATAGAAGAGCATTTCGAAATTATTTTATTTATTAGTTCTTTTTCCCCAAAATTATTTTTGATACTTAATAATAAAGTCTCTTTGGGTGTTTTTATTTCTTTAAGTTGTTTTTGATTAAGCAAATCTTTCTTATTACCAATAATTGTTATTAATTTACTTTTTGGAATTTTATCAATTATTTGTTTATCTTCAATATCAAATCCAGATTGAAGATCAAAAATGTAAATTATAAAATCTGCTTTTGATATCATTTCTAAACTTTTATTAATACCTATCTTTTCTATAACATCATTTGTAGTCCTTATCCCTGCAGTATCAATAATACTTAGAGGTATATTTTTTATTGTTAGATTTACTTCAATAATATCTCTTGTTGTTCCTGGAATGTCAGTTACTATTGCTTTTCTTTGTTTTGAGAGAGAATTTAACAAAGAACTCTTTCCTGCATTTGTTTTACCAATAAGAGCTATAGATATTCCATTATGTAAATATGAATTTCTTTTAGAATTCTCAATTAAATTTTTTAAATCATTTTTAATTAGATTTATGTTTTTTGAACAATCATTATAATTAAAATCTATAAATTCTTCTTCAAAATCAACTCTTGCTTCTATCTCAGCAAGTTGATTTATCAATTTATTTTTTAGAGTAGAAATCCTTGAATTTATAAGACCCTTCACTCCATTAAATGCCAATTCAGCAGCTCTCACATTTTTTGAGCTTATTAGCTGATTAATCGATTCTGCTTGAGAGAGGTCTATCTTCCCATTTAAAAAGGCTCTTTGGCTGAATTCTCCTGGGTTAGCTAATCTTACTTTTTTTTGACTCAATATTATTTCTAATATTCTATTAACTACTACAACTCCCCCATGGCAATGTAGCTCAACTATATCTTCACCAGTAAAACTATTTGGCCCCTTCATTACTAATATTAATATCTCATCTATTAATTTATTATCTCTATAGTCTTTTACGTATCCATGAAAAACTCTATGGGATTCCCAAGCAAACTTTGACTTAGTTTTGATAAGTTTCTTAGATATGCATATGGCATCTTTACCAGATACTCTTATTACTGCGACTCCCCCATGTCCGACATTTATAGCAGAAGCAATAGCAGCTATAGTATCTCTAATAGGGTCTATATTATTCATCTCTCAGTTTGGTTTAAAAATTAAGTAAAATTATCATTGTAATTAATTTCTTTGGTATGAAAATAATTAAGGAATTTAATAGTAAAAAAATTCTATCATTATTTTGGGAGCAAGATGGTAGTCCATCTTTTAACGCAAAAGGGATTGCAGTTGGTGTATTTAGCGGATGCTTCCCTTTCTTCGGTTTTCAAACTTTATTAGGAATATTTTTTGCAAGAATAATCAATGGAAATTTATTACTTGCAGCGATTGGCACTTGGATAAGTAATCCCTTTACTTACATACCACTTTATATATTCAACTTTAAAGTTGGTTCTTTATTTTTTAAAAATAATTCTGAAAATATTAATTTTAAGGATTTAATTGGTGACGATATGTGGAATCAAGGCTGGATTTTTACCTCAAGATTATTATTAGGCTCTTGTTTAGTTGGATTATTTTTTGGATTATTTTTTGGATCTTTAACCTTTTATTTCTATTGGTTTAGGTCAAAAAAAAATTAATTTAGATTTGCATTGATTGTTAATTTTTGAATTTCTGTAATTATTAGAAATTTTTAAATTAACGAAAGAAACTAAAAAATAATAATGATTTTTATTTGGACTCTACCCTTGCAATATCAATCACGTCTGCCATTGATTTTATTTGATCAATAGTTCTATTTAATTGAATAAGACTTTCTAGTTCAACGCATAGATTGATAATTGCAGGTTTGCCTAAAGCTGTTTTAACGCTTGCATCACTAACATTAATCGATTTATCAGATAATCTAAGGAGTATATCTTTTAATACTCCCACTCTATCGATAACTTCAATTCTTAGTTGTATTGGAAATTTATTTTCATTTTTTCTTTCACTCTCATTCCAAGAGACTGGCAATCTTCTCTCAAAGGGGATAGGATTTATATTTTCGCAATCTCTTCTATGAATAGTAATCCCATGGTTACCAAGAGACACCGCACCAACAATATCCTCTCCTGGTAATGGACTACAACATTTACCAATTCTAAAGTCCAGACCTTCAATTCCTGCAATTGGCGATTTCTGATTGCTTTTATTATATTTTGAATTATTATTTTGATCTTTAATATTTTGGACTAGTTCAACATTTGTTTCTTTTTTAATTTCTTCACTAATTATTTTCATTTCTTCTCTTAATCTATTAAGAACTTGATGCAATGTTATTCCTCCATAACCAAGAGATGCTAATAAGTCTTCAGTATTTTTTAAATTTAATCTATTAGAAACTTTTTTCATAGCTTCTCCAGTGATCAAAGATTCAAAACCACTTTTGCCAATTTCCTTTTCAAGTAAATCTTTTCCTCTTTTAATAGTTTCTTCTCTGTGACTTTTTTTATACCATTGTCTAATTCTATTTTTAGCAGTTGGGGTTACTGCAAAGTTAAGCCAGTCTAAGCTGGGATTTGAATTATTACTCGTTAAAATCTCTACAAAATCACCATTACGAAGCAGCGTTGATAATGGTGATAACTTGTCATTAATTCTGATGCCATTGCAGTGATTCCCTATCTCTGAATGAATACGATATGCAAAATCAATTGCAGTTGAACCTTTTCTTAGGCTCACTACATCCCCTTTTGGGGTGATTACAAAAACCTCTTCATCGAAAAGATCTTCCTTAATAGATGCTAAATAATCATTATGATCATTATCGTTTGCTTCTTGTTGCCACTCAACAAGTTGTCTTAACCAATTAAATCTTTCCGTTGTGCCTAATGCAGGTGATCCACCTTCTTTATATTTCCAATGTGCTGCAATACCAAATTCAGCAACTTGATGCATATCAAATGTGCGAATTTGAACTTCAATAGGCCTGTGTCTGCCTATTACAGATGTATGGAGTGATTGATATCCATTGGGTTTTGGTAAACCAATATAATCTTTAAATCTGCCAGGTATAGGTTTAAATGTATCATGAACGACTGCTAGAGCTCTATAACAACTATCAGAATTTGGGACAATAATTCTTAAAGCAGCAACATCATATATTTCATTGAATTGCTTTTGCTGCCTTTCCATTTTACTCCAAATTCCATATAGATGTTTTGGTCGACCATTAATCTCGAATTCTTTTAATCCAGTAGATATGAGATTATTTTTTATTAAATTAAGTGTTGTATTTAATCTTTCTTCTCTATCACTTCTTTTAATCGATATTTGATTTTTTATATTTTCATATTCTTCAGGTTCAAGAAATTTAAATGCCAAATCCTCGAGTTCCCATTTAAATCTATTTATACCTAATCTATTAGCGAGGGGAGCATATATTTCTCTGGTTTCTCTTGCAATCCTTTTTTGTCTATCTGGGCTTAGCCACTGAATAGTTCTCATATTATGTAGTCTGTCAGCTAGTTTTACTAAAACAACCCTTATATCTCTAGCCATAGCCAAAAACATTTTTCTTAAATTTTCAGCTTGTGCCTCGGTCCTATTAGTAAAGTGAATGCCTCCCAGTTTTGTCACACCCTCTACAAGTATTTTTACTTCCGCTCCGAATTCTTTTTCAATTTCGGAAAGAGGTATAGAGGTGTCCTCTACTACATCATGAAGAAGACCAGCAGCTATTACAGATTGACTTGCGCCTATCTCTTTTAGAAGATCTGCTACTGCAATAGGATGAATTATGTATGGTTCACCACTCGCTCTGAATTGACCTTTATGAGCAGAATATGCAAGTTTTAAAGCTTTGAAAATGATGTCTGAATTTAAATAATTTTTATCTTGAGAGTTTTTATACGTTTTTATATTTTCAAGTAGCCATTTTGGGAGGTTTATTCCATATTCAAAGGATTCACTTTCAAAATCAAAATTATCAGGCAAAATGGTTTGAGAAACCATTCGGTCTTTTTTCTTGTTTGAATTTGCATTCGCTTCAAACATGGGAAATTGCCTTTTATCTATTGTATTTATTAACTGTTAACTTTGCTACAAAAATTATGAAAATAAGTTCAAGCAATATTATAAAGATCTGTAATTTGTCAGTAAGTTATAAAAATAATAAAAGACCAATTTTGAATAGTCTTACACTAGATATTAACAAAGGTGAAAATCTGGCTATTATCGGGCCATCAGGTTGTGGTAAAAGTACATTTGCTAAAACAATTGTACAGATGCTACCAAAAGGTACAAAAGTATATGGGAAGTTATTAGTAAATGGCAAAGATCCAAGCAGATTCAATAAGGAAGAATTACAAATATTTAGAAGAACTGTATTTGGATTTATTTATCAGGATTCAATAAAAAAATTAAATCCTCTGATGACTGTTGGCGAACATCTTTTTGAATTGATGAAAATTCATTGGAGATATAAATCAAATATTTCCATTAACAAAATGGTTAGATCAGTTTTTCATAAAGTTGGTCTTAGTAATGAAAGATTAAATTCTTATCCTCATGAATTTAGTGGTGGTATGCGTCAAAGAGTTTGTATCGCATTAGCACTAGCGCTTAATCCAAAATTATTAATTGCTGATGAACCAACAACTAGTCTTGATACGCATACTAGTTATGAAATAATGAAAGAACTTTTATATTTATGTAAAAAATTTGGTAGTACTTTAATTCTTATTAGTCATGATATAAATTTAGCTTCAGCTTGGTGCAATAAGGTAGCTATTATGAATAATGGTTGCTTCGAGGAATTTGGAGATATTAAGAAAATTCTAAAATCTCCAAATTCAAAAATTGGTAAAAAATTAGTTAATTCTATTAATTGTGATTTGAAGCCAAAAAGTTTTTTAGACTTAAATAGAACAGTTATTCTAGAAGTTACAAATTTAAGATATTGGTTTAAATTAAATTCTTCTATTTTTAGACCAAAATGGAATAAGGCTCTTAATGAAGTTAGTTTTAAATTATTTACTAATGAAACATTGGGAATAGTAGGCATGTCAGGTTGTGGCAAAAGTACATTATCTAGAGCCTTGACAGGACTCATAAAAGTTAGAGGTGGATATATCAATTACTTTAAAAGTGACAATAATCAAAATAGTGAAAGATTTTATAAAAGAAACAATATTCAAATTATTTTTCAAGATCCTTTCTCAACTTTAAATCCAAAAATGACCATAAAAAATATCTTAGAAGATGTTTGCTTCATTAATAATATTTTTAATAGGAATGCAATAATTCATGAAATTAATTCTTTTCTAAAACAAGTAAATTTACCTACAACAGAAGATTTTATAAATTCTTATCCACATCAATTATCAGGTGGCCAATTACAAAGAATTTCTATTGTAAAAGCTTTATTAGTTAAACCAACAATTCTTATTTGTGATGAAAGCGTAAATATGCTTGATGCTGCAATCAAAATTGAAATACTTCATTTGTTAAGAAAAATTCAGGAAAATATGAATTTGACTATTATTTTTATTACACATGATTTGGGATTGGCAAAAAATTTTTGTAATAGATTATTGGTAATGAGTAATGGGAGAATAGTTGAAGAGGGTTATCCTAATGATATTTTTGATACACCAAAACATCTTATAACTAAAAAACTTTTAAAAAGTTCTTTGAATATTACTTAATTTGATTTATTTTTCTAATTAACTTTTTAAAAGTAACTGGCAATTCAGCTTCAAAGTTCATTCTTTCTCCATTTATAGGATGATTAAATCCTAATTTATTTGCATGTAAGGCTTGACCGTCTAATTTACATGGAAGTTTTTTACATCTTCCATATAGAGGATCGCCAAGAATTGGGTGATTAATATGAGCACAATGAACTCTGATTTGATGGGTTCGTCCAGTTTCAAGTTTAAAAGATATTAGAGAATAGTTCCCAAAACTTTCAATTAGCTTCCAATGAGTACATGCATATCTCCCTTGTCTCTCATCAACCACGGCATATTTTTTCCTATCTTTTGGGTGTCTACCAATATTACCGATTATTTTACCTTCTATAGAACTCGGCACTCCATGAATTACAGCCAAGTAATTTCTTGAAGCTATTTTATTTTTTATTTGGATTTGCAGGTTTACTAATGCTTCTTGACTTTTAGCTACAACAATACAACCAGAAGTATCTTTATCTAATCTGTGAACTATACCAGGCCTTAACTTCCCATTAATTCCCGGCAAGTCGTCACAGTGAGCCAAAAGTCCATTAACTAAGGTTCCTGATTTATGTCCTGGGGCTGGATGGACTGTTAAACCTGAAGATTTATTAATTACTAGAATATGGTCATCTTCGTATAAGATATCTAGTTCCATTGGTTCGGGGACCAAATATGCTAGAGGCTCTGGCGGTGGTAACCAGATCTGTACATTATCACTTTTTTTGATAGGAGTTTTTGCTTTTGCAGATTTATAATTAACTAGAACCATACCAGCATCAATTAAGTTTTTAATACTAGATCTACTTTGTTCAGGTCTTTGACTTACTAACCATCTATCGAGTCTCATTGGTAAAGGTAATTTATATGTCATTTCTATAAATTCACCCTCGCCTTCCCCAAATACTTTTTTATTATCTAAATCCATTATGGAACCTCTATTGAAAAATTACCCAGCATTTGATTTCTGAAATCTTCCAAAAGTTTATTTGCCATCCTTCTTGTATTGCCAGCTGTATGCTTTTTTGCAGTATCAAAAATCCATTGATCAGGATCTTGAAATTCATCTAGGAGATCAACACCATATCTCTTAGATATCTTATTGATAGAAATATTGTTAGTATTTTTTTCATATAATTTCAAA
The DNA here is from genome assembly GCA_964433825.1 of uncultured Prochlorococcus sp. Taxonomy (GTDB): domain Bacteria; phylum Cyanobacteriota; class Cyanobacteriia; order PCC-6307; family Cyanobiaceae; genus Prochlorococcus_A. The sequence continues at coordinate 21,755 of CAYSSQ010000019.1, forward strand.
ATAATTTTTATAAACTCTTTTGCAACAATCTCTATATCGTAGGCTGCTTCTCCTATATCATCACAAATTGCAAGATTTAAAGCAGCTTTCTGATCTTCTATATCAGGTGGAATAACACCTGGAGCATCTAATAAATCGATACCATTCCCAAACCTAACCCATCTTAAATTTCTTGTAACTCCTGCCTTTCTAGCACTTTCAACTATTCTTTTGTTAGCAATTCTATTAATTAAAGCAGATTTTCCAACATTCGGGAAACCTAGCATTAATGCTCGAATAGGTCTAATTTTCATACCTCTAGATATTCTCCTTTCATCAATTGATGATCTTAACTTAGTTGCAGTTTTAATAATTTCTTTGATTCCTATTCCTTTCTTTGAATCACACCAAAGAGGATCAATCCCTTTTTTATTAAACAAACTTGTCCAAGCATCTATAGAATCTCTGGAAACCATATCTGATCTATTAATTACCAGTAAATGTTTTTTATTAATAATCCATTTATTAAGATGCCTATGCCCGGTTGACAGGGGAATACGAGCATCTCTGACTTCAATTATAAGATCAACTCTATTAATTATCTTTGATAAATTTTTCTCTGCTTTTGCTATATGGCCTGGATACCATTGTATTTTGGGTATTTCCACTTTAAATCTGATGTATACTTTGGCAGTTTTAAATAATTCTTAAATATAAGTTATAACTTTATTCTATATTCTTTTTAAAATAAAACTTTTGATTTAGATTAATTTACTAAATTTTAATTTTTATTAAGCCATAAGTGATAGTTGCACTTTTTTAACCCAATAATTATTTATTAGCGTTAGGGTCACGAGGTTATAAAAATTATTCATGGCAAAATTGTCTCTATCAAGTCTAAAGAAAACTGAATTAGAAGGTAAAAAGGTTCTAGTAAGAGTAGATTTTAATGTTCCTCTCAACGAAAGTGGCCAAATAACTGATGATACTCGTATAAAAGCTGCATTACCAACAATTGAATATCTAATCAATAATTCTGCAAAGGTTATATTAGCAGCACACTTCGGTAGGCCAAAAGGTACGGTTAATGAAAAAATGAGATTGACTCCAGTGGCTAAAAGATTAAGTTCTCTCATTAATAAAAGTGTTACTTTAACTAATAGCTGCATTGGAGAGGAAGCTACTTTTTTATCTCAAAATTTAAAGAATGGAGATGTCCTGCTTCTTGAAAATGTTCGCTTTTATGCTGAAGAAGAAAAAAATGATATTGATTTTGCAAAGAATTTAGCGAGTCATGCTGATATGTATGTCAATGATGCTTTTGGTGCTGCGCACAGAGCTCATGCCTCTACTCAAGGAGTTACACAATTTCTAAGTCCATCGGTAGCAGGCTTCTTGCTTGAAAAAGAATTAAAGTATCTTCAAGGTGCTATCGATAATCCTCAAAGACCCCTAGCGGCAATAGTTGGTGGTTCAAAGGTAAGTAGTAAAATTGGTGTTTTAGACTCATTACTTGATAAATGCGACAAAATAATCATTGGTGGTGGAATGATCTTTACCTTTTATAAAGCAAGGGGACTTAATGTTGGGAAAAGTCTTGTTGAAGAAGATAAACTTCAATTAGCAAAAGATTTAGAAGAAAAAGCTAAAAGTAAAGGGGTAGAGCTATTACTCCCTTCAGATGTTGTTCTAGCTGATCAGTTTTCTCCTAATGCTGAAAGTAAGATTTCCAATATAGATTCAATAAATGGGGAATGGATGGGATTAGATATTGGTCCTGATTCTATAAAATGTTTTCAAAATGCGCTCTCTAATTGTAAAACAGTAATTTGGAATGGACCAATGGGAGTATTTGAATTTGAAAAATTTGCTTCTGGAACAAATGCCATTGCAAAAACTCTTGCTGAGCTGAGTTCATCTTCAGATGTTTGCACAATTATTGGAGGAGGAGACTCCGTGGCTGCGGTTGAAAAAGCTGGTTTAGCAGAAAAAATGTCTCATATCTCAACAGGAGGAGGTGCAAGTTTAGAATTATTAGAAGGAAAGATCCTTCCTGGTGTATCAGCTTTAGATGAATAATAATTAATTTTCATTAATAATATTTACTGTTTTTGTAAAAGAAATCATGCCTTCTGGATGAGCTATTATTCCTGACCATACTTGCACTCCTGCTATTGAAGGAGCTCTAGTGACCCTAAAGATACCACCAGAAACTAGTGGTTCTAATTTAATAGGATTTTGAATGATAGAACCTACTTGATGTGATTTAATACCTCCAGCAATTGCGTTATTATCTAGAGGATTATTGACAATAATATCAACATCATAGTTGGCACCTGTCAAAACGTTATCTGGGATTGAAAAATTTATATCTAGTAGATTTTTATCACTTCTTATTGTTGTTAAATGGTTCTTGATAAGACCATTTTTAATCTTCCCATTGTTTATTGAATAGTAATAGTTAAAGGTTGATTTAAGAATAAATTCTTTCCCATTAATAACTTTGCTTCCTGAAATATTAATATCAGCAAAATCTTTATCAATTTTATTTTTTATAGTCCATTTTGAATTTGGAAAATCTTTTACTATTTTTGTAAAATCATCTCTTATTTGTTGACTTTCTTTTTCTTCAAAATATTTTTTAATTACTCCAAAATCTCTTTTATTGAGACCATTTTCTAAATCTAGGAAAATTTTATTTGTTAGAGATTGACTAATTGCTAATTCAGCAAATATGAGATAGAAAAAGATATAAACCAAAAAATATTTTAGTTTTGGTAGATAAGTTAAATTAATCATTTTCTAATTTCTATTTTATTATTTTACTTTATTTAAAGTTTCATGTCTAAGGAAGGAAATAATTTATTAATAGCTGCTAGTGGTACGGGAGGACATATATTCCCTGCTTTAGCAATTGCGGAAGACTTAGAAAAAAATTGGAATATTTCTTGGTTAGGCTTAAGTAAGAGATGTGAATCAGATCTCGTTCCAAAAAAATATAATTTTATTACTCTTAATATTGAATCACCAAAGAAAAGAAATATTGCTTTGTTTTTGGAGTATTTAAAGATAATATTTTCAGCATTTGAAGTTGCAAAGATTATTAAATTAAAAAAAATATCCTTAGTTTTTACTACTGGAGGTTACATATCTGCACCATCAATTATTGCAGCAAGAATATTAGGAATACCAGTTATTATTCATGAATCAAATCTTATTCCTGGAATGGTTACTAAATATTTTGGAAGATTTTGTAATCATATTTTAATAGGCTTTAAAGATACAAGTTTCTTTTTAAAAAGTTCAAAAATAATTTTTACAGGAACTCCTCTAAGAAAACAATTTTATATTTCTAATGATTTACCTAGTTGGGCTCCAAATGATGAAGGGCCTTTAATTGTTGTAATGGGCGGCAGCCAAGGCGCTAATGGAATAAATGAGATGCTTTCTGAATCTTTAGATTTTCTCTTGCATAAAGATATTAGAGTGATACATATCTTGGGTGATAGTAAAGAAATTGATCGTACATACAAAAATAATAGAAATTATTTTCAAATAAAATTTACTGAAGAGATGGCTCCCTTAATTCAAAATTGTGATTTGGTAATTGCAAGATCAGGAGCAATGACAATTAATGAATTAATTAAAACTCAAAAGCCATCAATCTTAGTACCATATCCCAATTCAAAAAATAATCATCAAGAACACAATGCAATGGTGTTAGCCTCAATAGGAGGAGCAATTATCATAAATCAAGATAAAAAAGCTAAGTATGTTTTAAAAAGTGTTTTGCTAGAAATATTTAAATTTGATCCATCTAAAAGTAAAAGAACATATCAAAGATTAGAAATTATGAAAAAGAATATGAAAAATATTAAAAATTTGAATTCCAATTTAAAAATTAAAAAAGTAATAAATAATTATTTGAATGATTTATGAATCTCATTTATGATTTTTTTATTTTGTGCGTGTTTTTGAATACTAATTCTTGCCCATTTATTACTTAATGATCTAAAGGATGAACATTCTCTAATTAATATTCCTTTATTTTCTAAATATTTAATATTTGGTATCATTGAATTTGCGCTTTTAATTAGAAAGAAATTCGTTGAGGAATTTAATACTGTTAATCCATTTACCCTTTCAATTTCAAAAGACATAAAATTTTTTTCAGTCTTAATCCAAGTATGAATTTTTTTTATCCATTTTTCATATTCTTTTTTGTTTCTTAATAATGTAATACCGGCTTTGATAGCAAAAGTATTCATGGGCCAAGGATCTCTTTTTTCTTTTAATTTATTCAATATTTCTTTATTTCCAATCATGTAACCAAGTCTTAAGCCTGCAATACTGAACAACTTTGTTAAGCTCCTTATTACAATTAAATTTTCAAAATCTTTAGTTAATGAAATTAAAGATTCTTTTTCTCCTTCTGGTGTAATTGATAAAAATGCTTCATCACAAATAATAAGTTTGTGATTAAATAAAAGTCTTTTAAGTGATTCTTTTGACCATAATTGTCCAGTAGGATTGTGCGGGTTTGTTATCCATAAAACATCAGATTTTGGCATAAGAGGAAAAGTTTGAGGGTTTTTGTTAGTCCAATTTTGAGGCAATTTAGCGAATATATAATTTGCATTCCAACACCTTAAAGATCTTTCATAATCAGAAAAACAAGGAATGGGTAAACAATTAATTCCTAATTTAGATGCCTCATAACCTATCCAAGTAATTAATTCTGAAGCGCCATTCCCCGGCATGATATTATCTGGATCAATATTATGAAAAGATCCTATTGATTCTCTTAATTCTTGGAAATTTTTGTCAGGGTAATATCTAAAGTTTTTATTTTCAAACTCTCTTTTTATTGCGTTTAAGAGAAATTTTGGAGTAGAGAATGGAATTAAAGAAGCGCTTGAGTCAATAATATCTTTAGGCAAAATATTTAACCTTTTGGAGTAATCAAATATATTTCCGCCATGTTTAAAAATAGAATTTTTCAAAATGCAAATTTACTGTTATTTTTTATTTTAAATTAAAAATAATTTTCATCTTAAATTTTTACTCTATCCAGCTTAACTCTGATCCAACAGCCTCTTTGATATTGGATAACTTATGAATATTTATTTGTTTTATCAATCCTCTTAGTATATTTGGAACAAGTTGTGGCCCTTTATATATCCAACCAGTATATAACTGTATCAAGGATGCGCCAGAACAAATCCTTTCCCAAGCAGACTCTGGAGAATTTATACCACCAACTCCAATAAGCACAATTTTTTTATCAATTTTATGAATATGTCTTATTATTTTATTTGCTTTTTCTCTTAGAGGTTTTCCACTTAAACCTCCATTCTCTTGAGATAATTTTAATCCAGTTTGCTTTATAGTCCTATCCCCAAGAGAAAATCTGTCCAGACTGGTATTTGTTGCAATTATGCCGCTTATATCTTCATCATTAATTAACTGACATATTTCCTCTATATCTTTAAGGTCTAAATCAGGAGCTATTTTTATAAATAATGGCGGGCAATTATTTAGTTTCTTGATTTCTTGAATAAGCTCTTTTAAAAGTTCAGGCTCCTGTAATTTTCTTAGCCCTTCGGTATTTGGGGAGCTAACATTTATTGTCACATAATTACAATAGGGAATAAGTAATTTTAAAGAATAAATATAATCTTCTTTTGCCTCTAAAAGAGGGGTAACTTTTGATTTCCCGAAATTTATTCCTAAGCAAATGTCACTGGAAACTTTTCTTTGTATGATTTTTTGTTTGATTAAATTTTGTTCTAAAGACTGAGCACCTCTATTATTAAATCCCATTCTATTCAAGGCAGCCTCTTCTGCGGCAAGCCTAAATAATCTAGGTTTGGGATTACCTGGTTGGCAAAATTTAGTAACTGTTCCAATCTCTGAAAAACCAAACCCAAAATTATTCCAAATATTAGCTGCAATTCCATTCTTATCAAAACCAGCTGCTAAACCAAGAGGATTGACAAATTTTATTCCGCAGATATTTTGGTTTAATTTTTTATCTTTTATACAGAACTCTTTATTTAGAGAACTTATTATATTTTTTATTAAAGGCCACTCTTGTTTATCTGAGCAAAAACCTAAAAGATCTAAAGATAAATTTGTAAGATACTCTGGGTCAATGCCTGTATCTTTTTTTAAAATTGGTTTGTATAAATTATTATAAATGCTTTCAATTGAGAAATTGTAATTACCCATATGTGTTTATTCTATATTTTTTTTTATAATTTTCCAGTACTTATTCTCAATAGGTATGATCGTCCAATTTCGCCAATCAAATCTTTTATGGGCGATTATATTATTATCTCTTTTTAAAGTTAGTAAATCACTTAACTCTTTAGAATTTAATAAGTAACCTTTTTTTTCAAATTCATCTACTAATTCAATTCTTGATAATAAATTTTTTATATTTACTGGAGCTAATAACTCATCATCTTTATTAATTAGT
>CAYSSQ010000020.1:0-26795 GCA_964433825.1 uncultured Prochlorococcus sp.
TGCGAAGTTAGCTGGTGTTCCTTTACAAGTAATAAAAAAAGCTCAAAATATTTTAGATCATCTAGAACAGTGCAATAATTTTAACGTTGAGAAAAGTCTTGAACATATTAATAAAGAAGCCGCATAGATTATTTTGAAGCTCTTAGTAATGCATTAATTGAAGCTGCAGCCATTGATGCACCTCCTCTTGTAGAACGCATAATAATATAATTCAAATCACTTTTTAATAGGCGTTCTTTTGCTTGTTCAACACCAATAAAACCTACAGGCATCCCTATAATTAAACTGGGTTTACTATTTGAAGTAGACACAATGTCTAATAATTTTTCAAGAGCAGTTGGGGCGCTCCCAATTAGGACAATAGGTGATTTGTCATCAAAATATTTTTTAGAAAGCTCTAGCCAAGCTTTCTCAATAGCATAAGCACTCGCAGTGAAATCATATTGCTGATTTAAATCAATCCAGTTCTTAATAGAAACCACAAGATTTCCATGTGTATTTTGTGCCATGCCTCTAACCGCCGCTGCCGCCATATCTGTATCAGTTAATATTGGTGATCCTGATTTACATGCTTTTAAACCTATTTCACATGCGTTTTTGCTAAACAGAAGTAGATCTTTGATTTCAAAATCCCCTGAAGCATGAATTAATCGCTCCAAAACCTCAACTTCTAAATTAGTGAATTTATGCGGCCCTAATTTTGATCTTATAAAATTTAAACTTTCTAAAAAAATTGGATGGTCTTTAAACATAAAAATTTTTATTTATTCAAAAAAAAGGCATAATTAAACAAATCTCCCTTAAAAACAATATGCCAATTCAAATAATTTGGGGCAATGATAATGAAGCTTGTAATAAAGAAATAGAAAAAATTATAGATATTAATGTTTCTAAGAATTGGTCAAATTTAAATATTAGTAAATTCAATGGAGAGGATCACAAACAAGTATGTCAAGCCTTAGATGAAATTCTTACTCCTCCTCTTGGAGATGGATCTAGGATTGTAATAATTAAAAATAGTCCGATATTAAATGTAAAAAATCAGGAGATTACAGATAAATTTGAATTGAATTTACAAATAATGCCTAGTTCAACTTATTTAATTTTGCAAAATCCGCAAAAACCAGACACAAGAATGAAAAATACTAAATTAATTAAGGAGTTATTTAAAACAAATAAAGCGAGTGAATTATCTTTTAATTTACCAAGTATTTGGGATCATAAGAGTCAAATAAATTACATCAAAAATATAGGTAAAGAAATGAAAATTGATATAGACAGCTGTGTAGCAGAAAAAATATTAGATTCAATTGGTATTGATAGCTCAAGACTACTTAACGAATTACAAAAAGCTAAACTTTATCTTGATGCAAAACAAAATCTTTCTAACTCAGAATTAATTCTGAGGGAAAAGGATATAGATGAAATTTTTCATGATCATGAATCAAATATTTTTAAAATATTAGATCTATTTTTAGAAGAGAAAGTTGCCGAAGGTCTTCTTGAAATTAATAACTTAATTAATAAAGGGGAACCACCACTGAAACTAGCTATTGGGCTAATCAATCAATTAAGGCTTCATACCATTGTTTTATTACTCATAAATGAAAAAGATATAGATAAAGTGAGTTCTTTAGCAAATATCTCAAATCCAAAAAGAATTTTTTTTATTAGAAAAAAAATAAAAAAATGCTCAGCGAACTTTTTAATTAATTTAATGATCCAATTTCTTAATATTGAATCATCTATTAAACAAGGGAATAATTCTATAAATGTTTTTACTGAAAATTTAATTACTCTGACTCAAAGAACTCCTAAGAACCAAATCAATTATCATTAAAATTATGGCATTACTTATAAAAAAATTTGGCGGAACCTCAGTAGGCAGTATTGAAAAAATAAAAAATATAGCAAAACATATATGTGACAGTAAAGAGAATGGAAATGACTTAGTTATTGTGGTCTCAGCCATGGGGCAATCAACAGATCAACTTAATGCATTAGCTGAATCAATAACAAAAAACCCACCAAGAAGAGAATTAGATATGCTCCTTTCCACAGGTGAGCAAGTTACTATGGCTTTGCTTTCAATGGCAATAAATGAGTATGGAATACAAGCGATTTCTATGACTGGCAGTCAAGTCGGAATAATTACAGAATCAATTCATGGTAAAGCTAGAATATTAGATATTAAAACCGAAAGAGTTAAAGATTTTCTTGAGCAGGGATATGTAGTAATAATTGCAGGATTTCAAGGCGCAAGTTTAAGTCATAATGGCTCTATGGAAATAACTACTTTAGGCAGAGGCGGTTCAGACACATCAGCAGTTGCTCTTACATGTGCATTAGGAGCAGATATATGTGAAATATATACTGATGTACCAGGAGTATTAACAACAGATCCAAGAATTGTAGCAAATGCAAAATTGCTTGATCAAATTAGTTGTGAAGAGATGTTGGAATTAGCCAGTGTTGGTGCATCAGTTCTTCATCCTAGAGCAGTTGAGATTGCTCGAAATTATGGAATAAAATTATATGTAAAATCAAGCGATACAAAAGAGTCAGGAACCTTAATTTTTAGCAAAATAAAACCATTATTTTTACAAAAAGGTAAATTAGAATTAACCAAAACTGTTAATAGTTTAGAGATCAAAGAGTCTCAAGTTGTGTTTAGTTTATCTCATCTACGTGATAAACCTGGCATTGCAGCTCATGTATTTGAAAAATTATCTAATGCGGATATCAATGTAGATTTAATAATCCAAGCAACTCAAGAACAAGACATGAATAATATCACCTTTACAGTAACAGATGATGATTTTAAAAAAACTATAAAACAATGTGATCTAATTGTTAAATCTCTTGGTGGAAAATATGATTTCTTAAAAAATATGACCAAATTGAGTATTCAAGGAGCAGGAATAATGGGTCGACCAAGTGTATCTGCAGAACTATTTGACTCATTATCAAAAGCAAATATAAATGTGAGAGTAATAGCTACTAGTGAAATTAAAGTTAGTTGCGTTCTTGATCTACAAGATATTTCAAAAGCGACAAGAATCGTTGGGGAGAAATTCAAACTATCTAATAATCAAATTTTCATCAACCCTATCTTGTTAAAAAGAGAAGATCCTGAAGTAAGAGGAATCGCTCTAGATAAGAATCAGGTGCAAATTAGTTTTCTTAATTTACCAGATAAACCTGGCGTAGCCGCCTCAATATGCTCGACTCTGGCTGAAGCAAACTTAATATTTGATACCATTGTTCAATCTGATAAGACAACCCGTAAAAATACTAAAGATATTTGTTTAACAATGAGCAAAGACGACCGAAAAAACGCTGATGATACATTTCAAAAACTACGAAAAATGCTTCCTGGATCAATAATTGAAGATGGCCCAGAGATTGCAAAAATAAGTGCAGTAGGATCAGGAATGGCTTTTAAGGTTGGCACAGCAGCAAAAATATTCAGGGCCCTTGCCAACGAAAATATTAATATAGAAATGATTGCTACCAGCGAGATTCGTACTTCATGTATCGTGCTAGAAAAAGATTGCAACAAAGCAGTAAAAGCAATTCACGATTATTTCAAACTAAATATTTAACTAAAATTTCGTGATAATTTTTGTCTTAACTTTTTAATTCTATCTCTTAAGTTAGCAGCCTCCTCAAAATTAAGATCGGTTGCTGCATCTTTCATTTTTATCTCTAATTTCTCAATCAATTGAGGCATCTCCTCAAAAAGACACTGATCATCACCAGAACTTAGTATTTCATCTGTTTTATTATTAACAATATTAATTAAATCCTTAGAAAAACCTCCAGATTCTAATTTTCGCGATAACTCTAAAAAAGAAAGAATAGAATTTTCTACTTTTTTCCCTGCTGGCGTAGGCGTAATTCCCATATTTTTATTATATTCTTCCTGAATTTTTCGTCTTCTATCAGTTTCCGAGATAGCTCTTTTCATAGAATCTGTATAATTATCAGCATAAAGTAAAGCAACACCCTCTACATGTCTAGCTGCTCTTCCAATCGTTTGAATTAAAGATCTTTCAGCACGCAAAAATCCTTCTTTATCAGCGTCTAAGATAGCCACTAATGAAACCTCTGGCAAATCAAGACCTTCTCTTAATAAATTTACTCCGACTAGAACATCATATTCTCCGAGTCTAAGATCTTGGATAATTTCTATTCTCTCAATGGAGTGGATTTCAGAATGTAGATATCTTACTCTTACTTTATTCTCAGATAAAAAATCTGTAAGATCTTCTGCCATCCTTTTTGTCAAAGTCGTTACTAAAACCCTTTGCCCCTTTTCAGCCCTAATCCTTATTTCTGATAAAAGATCGTCTATTTGGCCTTCACTTGGTCTAACATCAATTATTGGATCAAGGACACCCGTTGGTCTGATTACTTGCTCTACAAATTCGCCATCACATTGATCTAATTCCCATTTCCCAGGAGTAGCGCTTATAAACAATGTCTGCCTTGACTTGTCCCAAAATTCCTCACACTTTAATGGTCTGTTATCAGCTGCACTCGGCAATCTAAATCCATGATCTATTAGAACTTTTTTTCTTGATTGATCTCCGTTATACATAGCATGAAGCTGAGGACAAGTAACATGACTCTCATCAATAACCAATAACCAATCTTCGGGAAAATAATCAATTAAACATTCAGGGGGTGTCCCCTCTTCCCTGCCGGCTAAATGTCTAGCGTAATTTTCAACTCCATTGCAATAACCAACTTCTTGTAACATTTCCAAATCATATTTTGTTCGCTGTTCCAAGCGTTGAGCTTCTAATAATTTGCCCTGATTCACAAACATATCCAACTGATTTCTTAATTCAATCTTTATTGCACTAATTGCACTTTTTAATCTTTCTTTAGGAGTGACAAAATGTTTAGCAGGATAAATACTTACATTATCAAGACTTTCCAATATTTCTCCAGTAGTAGGGTCAACATATCTTATGGACTCTATCTCATCTCCAAAGAATTCTATCCTAACAAGCCTATCTTCATAAGCTGGACCTACTTCAAGGACATCCCCTTTAATTCTAAATCTGCCCCTAGAAATTTCAATGTCATTTCTAGTGTATTGATTATTGACTAGCTCTCTCAAGGATGATCTCAAATCAATGGATTCGCCAACATTAAATCTTACTGCTGCTTTTAAATATTCGCTTGGTATACCTAAACCATAAATACAACTTATTGAAGCTACAACAATTACATCCTTCCTCTCAAAAAGTGATCTAGTAGCAGAATGCCTCAACATATCAATTTCTTCATTAATTGAGGCTGTTTTTGCGATATAGGTATCACTTACAGGAACGTATGCCTCAGGCTGATAGTAGTCGTAATAAGAGATAAAATACTCAACTGCATTTTTAGGAAAGAATTGTCTTAACTCATTACATAATTGAGCAGCTAAAGTTTTATTGTGTGCTAATACCAGAGCAGGACGGCCCGTTTGTTCTATTACATTAGCTATAGTAAAAGTCTTACCTGTACCAGTTGCTCCTAATAAAGTTTGAAACTTATCTCCATTATTTACTCCATGCACTAAGCTTTTGATTGCATCAGGTTGATCTCCTTTTGGTTCATAAGGAGCATGCAATTGATACTTATTCATCCAAGAAATATCTTATGTAAAATTACATATTAAGAGATTTTTTTTTAATTAAAGGCTTTTCTAGTTTTTCTTTAATCCCTCTAACAACAGTACTCATAGAAACCAAATCATCTAGTTTATTAATAACTGATCCAACACCAATAGCAGAAGCCCCACAAGAGATTGCTAAAGGAGCAGTAACTTGGCTTAATCCTGATGCACTCATTATATGAATGTCAATAGAGTTGTTTAAAAACTCCTGATTGATAGCATAAGTTGCAGCTAAAGTAGGAACCGATTTCTCCAAACAACCTTGAATCCCAGCACTAAATGGTTTTGAACTTGTGCCTCCCTCAGTTTGGATAATATCAGCTCCCTCCTTGACTAATTTAACAGCAAGATCTACTTGTTGATCAAGAGTAATTATATGTGGGACAGTTACTGACAGAGGAATATTTGGCAAAAGTTCTTTTGTCTGTTTTGTTAAATTGAGAACCTGTTCGGCTGTGAAAATAATGCCTTTTTTATAGAATGAATCAAAATTACCAATTTCGATTAGTGTAGCTCCAGCGTTTACTGCATCAACAAATAAAGCTGGCTCTACTGCACTTACACAAATTGGTAATGATGTTACTTTGGTTATTGATTCAATTAACTCTGGTTTACACGCCATATCAATCATGTCAGCACCACCTAACGAAGCTGCTTTAGAAATCATAGTTACTGAATTCACATCAAAGTTATTTAATCCTGAAATAACTTTAAGCAAAGATTTCTTTTCAAGCTCTTTTTGAACTTTTTGTGGCAATTGATGAATCAGACTCATTGACATGGTGTATGTATAACCTGATTGTGACATCGTTTCATTAAAAGAGTATATTTTTTTTTAAATATTATCTGACTTAAACAAATGATTTTTAATATATCAAAAAATAATTGGACAAATTGGCATCATAAATTTCATCAACAATTCCTAAATGATAAAGAGTTTATTCCCAACGGAGCAAACTTACTTATTGCAGTCTCAGGAGGGCAAGATTCAATGGCCTTAATAAGCCTAATAAATGATATTAAAAATCACCATAACTGGAAAATACATGTATGGCATGGGGATCATCAATGGCATAAAGATTCAAGTAAATTTGCAAATAAATTAGAGCTTTACTGCAAAGGGAAGGGAATCCCATTTTTTATTAACGTTGCAGATGCAAAAAAAGTTAATTCAGAGAAAAAGGCTAGAGATTGGAGATATGAAAAACTTTGCAATAAAGTTGATGAATTATTAATAAAGGAAAAATCAATTTACAATTGGTATATTCTAACTGGACATACAAGTACAGATAATACTGAAACTTTTTTACTAAATTTAGCGAGAGGAAGCAATTATAATGGACTTGCAGGCATACCAAAACAAAGGCTTTTAAATAATAAATATCTTCTCAGAAGACCAATATTAATATTCAATAGAAAAGAAACAATTTCTATTTGCAAAATGCTGAATGTACCTTTTTGGGAAGACCCCACAAACTTAGATCTCTCAATAAAAAGGAATCTTATTAGGCATAAAGTATTGCCCTTTTTAAACAAAATTCATCCAGGTTATACAAACGGCATTAATCAATTTGTAGGCAAAATGGATAACTATAGTAAAGAACAAGCTGATTTATGTAAACTCGCTATTGAAGCTTGTAAAAACAGTGATGGATTTAAAAGAGAAGTTTTAAATACTCTTGGATTAGAGGCTCGATGTACAATTATTAATGCAATTATTAAACAAAAATGTTTAAAGCAAATCAGTTCAAAAAATATAGAAACCATATCTTTTGAAATTTTAAAAAAAAGTAATGGTCAAATTAAACTACCTGAAGGATTAAAAATTGTATGGAACAAAAATACAATCAGATTAGAAAGTTAGTTGACAATAGCAGATCTTCTTCTCCTTGTTCTCCCAGTTGATAGTTCATTTTCCTTATTGGGGTTAGTTTCCTCTTTACTCTTATTTTGAGTATGTTGATTAATATTCTTTTTTGAATGGTTTGGATTATTATTTGACCTATGTTGCTGTTTAGTATTCTTATCTTCCATTACCCTTGGCTTATAAGCTGGAGTCCCGCTTGGAGCAGGCTGAACCAAGCAAAGTATTAAAGGTTCTACCTGTAATTCTCTTCTCATTCTTCTATTAAGACCAGATTCAATTTCTCTCTGCACTCCAATCCAATCAACTTCAAATTTTTTGGGAGCAGTCTGTCTTGATAATTGTTTCCATTTGTTCTCTAAAACCCAAATAATTTCTTTTTCAGTCCAAAGTGACATTTTTCTAGGGTCTGCAGAAGTAACAACTCCTCTCAAACTAACTCTCGGGGGTGCTGCCATATTCCCATCAGTACTAATAGGTATGAGAATTGTTACTATTCCATCATCAGCTAATTGCTGCCTTTCTTTTAAAGCTCGTGCATCAACAATACCTGTTCTTGTATTATCAAGCATTTCTATTCCTGATTTAACAGCTTGTCCTTGAATCATTGAGTTGGATCTTAGTTCGATTGTATCTCCATTATCTAGAACAAGAATATTATTAGGGGATACTCCCATAGAAACTGCAGTTTTGCCATGCAAAACTTGCATTCTATATTCTCCATGAACCGGCACAAAGAACTTTGGTTTAATTAAAGCGAGCATCATTTTTTGATCTTCTCTACAGCCATGACCTGAAACATGAATTCCATGTTCTTTCCCATATATTACTTTGGCTCCCAAATGAACAAGTTTATCAACTGTATGGCAGACGGATATAGTATTACCGGGTATTGGACTTGAAGAAAAGATAACAGTATCAGTAGTTTTTAATTGAACATTTTGATGTTCACTTCTAGCTATTCTACTTAGGGCAGCCATAACTTCACCTTGACTACCGGTCATCAAGAGTAAGGTTTCTCTATCAGGTAAATCTCTTATGGTTTTTATTGGAAAAAAAAGATCATCGGGACAACTTATGTATCCTAATTCGCGACATTTACCAACAACGTTTAACATCGAACGACCCAATAAACCAATCTTACGCCCATGCTTCATAGCTAACTTTATAACCATTGCCACCCTGTGAGTTGAGCTTGCAAATGTTGTAAGCATAACTCTGCCTTCAGCCTCTCCAATTATTCGATCTAAGTTGGGGAAAACTGAGCTTTCTGATGGAACAAATCCTTGAACTTCTGAATTCGTCGAATCAGACAACATACATAAAACGCCCTTTTCACCGTAATAAGCCATTCTCTCAACATCAGCAAATTTACCATCAGGTGGAGCATGATCAAATTTAAAATCGCCCGTGAAAAACACAACACCTACTGGGGTTGTTAGTGCTAATGAGAAACTATCCGAAATAGAATGAGTATTTCTAATAAATTCGATTGAAAAATGTTGGCCAAGTTTTACGACTTGTCGTGCCTCTATTGATTGTAAATTAGCTCTATCTTTTACTCCTGCCTCATCCATTTTCCCCCTTAACATTGCTATTGCTAGAGGTGGTCCATAAATCAAAGGTATATTAAATTTCTTTAAATGATGAGAAATACCACCGATATGATCTTCATGCCCATGAGTAACTATCAATCCTCTAAATTTATGTAGATTTGCTTGAAGATATGTTGTATCTGGCATAACAACATTGACGCCATGCATTCCATCACTAGGAAACGCTAGTCCCGCATCAATAAGAATTAAATCATCTCCAAATTCAAAAATACATGTATTTTTTCCTATCTCATGAAGCCCTCCTAAAGGAATTATTTTCAAACAAGGATCATTAGGATTTTTCTGACTTAAATTTGAATGACTATTTTTTGTGTTTAATTGTCGTTGTTGCATTTTTGAGAAGGTATAAAAACAAACAGATTGAGTAAGAAAATCTTGAAAACTAATTTAGAAAAACAATTTAAGAATTCACTTTAAAGATAAGTCCCTAATAATCTCATTGAGATTTTCTGTCTTTTCTTTATTAAGTTTTACTAGTGGAGTTCTTGGTGAGCCAACTTTCCAACCTAGTAATTCTAAAGAAGCTTTAATAGGAATTGGATTAGTTGTTTCAAAGAGTGCGTTAAAGAGTGGTTGTAATTTCTCATGAATTTCTAGTGCTTTGGAAACACTTCCATTATGAAAAGATAGAATCATCTCTTTTAATTGCAAACCAACAATATGACTTGCAACACTCACAACACCTACAGCACCTAGGGATAGCATAGGAAGTAACAATGAATCATCGCCACTATATATTGCAAATTCAGGGCCGCAAAGAGCTCTTAACTCTATAACTTCTTCTATTCTACCGCTTGCTGCCTTAATACTGATAATATTTGAACATTTCATAAGTTTCTTTACAGTTTCAGGCAACAAATTGCATCCGGTTCTTCCTGGTATGTTGTAGAGCATTAATGGTAAATCTGACGAAGAATTAGCAATTAGTTTAAAGTGCTCATACAATCCCTCTTGCGGAGGTTTGTTATAGTAAGGAACCACAATTAAAGCACCATCGGCGCCAAATTTATTAGCCTTTTGTGTGGCATGAATTGCCTCTTGTGTACTATTACTACCAGTCCCTACAATTATTTTTGAATTAGAGTTTAAAGAACTTTTAATGGCAATAAAAAGATCATGCTGTTCATGCCAAGACAAAGTGGGAGACTCACCAGTGGTTCCACACAAGACTAATCCATCTGAACCATTTGCAACTAAATGATTGGCCAACTTAATTGCTAGTTCATAGTCAACTTTTCCTTCAGGGGTAAAGGGAGTTACCATGGCAGTCAATATTTGTCCAAAAGGTGTTTTAGGAAAGTGATTTAATTTGTTCATAATTTTTTTGGTTTAGTATTTCAGCTATTTGCACAGCGTTTAACGCGGCTCCTTTCCTTATTTGATCTCCACATAACCATAATTCTAAAGCATTTGCATTACTTAAATCTGTTCTTATTCTACCAACTGCAATATTATCTTTTTGCATTACATCAATAGGCATAGGAAATTTATTCGATTTATAGTCCTCAAATACATCAACACCAGGAGAATTATTTAAAATCTCAATTGCTTTCGCAGGTTGAATACTTTCACTAAATTCAATATTAACCGATTCAGAGTGTGCTCTAATAACTGGAACACGTACACAAGTAGATGAAAGTTTTAAATCTGGGGTATTTAAAATTTTCCTAGTCTCATTTATCATCTTCATTTCTTCCTCGCAATAATTATTATTCAGCATTGGGGAATTATGCAAGAACAAATTAAAGGCTAAAGAGTGAGGTAAAACTTTACTCTTTTGTGGCTTACCTTCAAGATATTTTTCAGTTAAAAATTTTAATTCTTCCATCGCTAACTGACCAGCTCCGCTTGCAGATTGATAAGTAGAAACAATTACTCTTTTTATTGAGGAAATTGCATTTAAGGGAGCTAAAACAAGTGTTAGTAAAATTGTTGTGCAGTTAGGATTCGCAATAATACCATTATGATTTAAAGCATCCTCAGGATTTACTTCAGGAACAACTAAAGGCACATCATTTTCCATTCTAAAAGCACTAGAATTATCAATGAGCAAGGCATTCTCTTCCTTTATGGTGCTTAACCATTTTTTTGAAATCGATCCACCGGCAGAAGCAAAAACTAAATCAACACTAGAAAATAAATTTTTATTGACTTCCTGAGTGACTAATTCAGTATCTTTCCAAAAAACTTTTCTACCAGAGGATCTAGAAGAAGAAAGTAAAATTAAATCTTCTACTGGAAAATTTCTTTCCTCAAGTATTTTTAATAATTCAGAACCAACAGCACCAGATGATCCTAAAACTGCAATTTTTAAAGGTCTATTGGGCAAAAAAGAAAGTTGTCTCACATTATTAAAATGATTACTAAATTAAATTTCAAACATTTTTATTACTCTATCAAAGAAATTAACTTTCAAGTAACCCACTTAATGTGAAATAATTAAGTCTCTACTATTTGCATGATCTTTAAAACAACAAAATGACCAAAGAATCATTAATCGTTAAAACTAGTTCACTACCTCAAAGCCGAATTGCTATAGAAATAGAGATTCCACCAAGCTCTTGTAAATCTTGCATAGATGAAACTATAAATACTTTAAGTAGATCAGCGAAAATTCCAGGTTTTAGAGCAGGTAAAATTCCAAAACAAGTCCTTATACAAAGGTTTGGCTTAACTCAATTGTATGCTTCTGCTCTAGAAAAACTTATTGAAAAATCTTGGAATGAAGCTTTAAAAATAAAATCAATTAAACCATTAAGCGAGCCTGAACTAGTTGATGGATTTGAATCAATTCTTGAGAAATTTGACCCAGAAAAAGTTCTAAAAATTATATTAAATACAGATGTTGAACCTACCTTAAAACTGAAAAAAACTAAAGGTATTAAAGTAGAAGTACCCTTAGATAAATTTAATTCAAAAAGTATAGACGAAGCGTTAGAAAGATCAAGAAAACAGTTAGCTAACATAGTCCCTGTAAATGATCGTCCAGCAATAATAGGCGATATTGCAGTCATAAGTTTTAGTGGTACTTACAAAGATACAAAAGAAAAAATTGAAGGTGGTTCAAGTGATTCAATGGATCTAGAATTAGAAGAAAATAAAATGATTCCTGGATTTGTTGAAGGTATCGTAGGAATGAAAATAAATGATAATAAAAAATTATCACTACAATTTCCAAATGACTATTCTGATGAAAGATCAAGGGGCAAGAAAGCAATTTTTGAGGTTCATCTTAAAGATTTAAAAAAAAGAGAACTACCAGAACTTAATGATGAATTCGCTAAACAATCAGCCAATAAAGATTCTTTAAAAGATTTAAAAAAAGATTTAGAAATACAACTTAAAGAGAATCATGAAAACAAACAAAAAAATATTAGAGTTGAAGCATTAATTGATGGACTTTCAAAAGAATTAGAAGTTGATATCCCCAAAGGTATGATTGATTTAGAAGTTAAGAATAATATTGAACAAACTGCACAAAGATTTGCACAACAAGGAATTGATATCAAATCAACTTTTACTCCTGAATTAGTAAAATCACTTGCAGAGTCAAGCAGGCCCGAAGCAGAGAAGAATGTTTTAAGAAACCTATCTCTTAAAGCCTTATCGGAAAAAGAAAAAATTAATGTCTCTGATGAAGAAGTTGATAATAAGTTAAAAGAATATGAAAATGAAATAAAAAATGCTCCTAATAAAATTGATATGATTAGGTTAAAAGAAGTCATAAAAAATGACTTATTAAAAGAGAAATTAATATCTTGGTTAGAAGAAAATTCAGAGATTATTGAAAAAAAAGCTAAAGTCACTAAAGCAAAACAAAGCACAAAAAAAACAAATTCAAGTGATGCAAAAGCAAAGTCAACTAAAAGGACTAAGAAATCAAAAGAAAAAAATTAATTTGTGAAGTATCTAACTAATTCTCAAAAAAACTTTTAAATTAGAGTGAGTTATTAATAATAAGTTTTGATTAATTCTGAAATAAGACATTCAGAATATTATTCACAGAATAATAAAACTGTATGTAATAATTTGAATTCTGCACTTCCAACCGTTATTGAGCAGTCAGGAAGAGGTGAAAGAGCTTTTGATATATATTCAAGGTTATTACGAGAAAGGATAATCTTTCTTGGGACAGATATAAATGATCAAGTTTCTGATTCATTGGTTGCACAATTACTATTTCTAGAAGCAGAAGATCCTAATAAAGATATACAAATATATATCAATTCACCTGGGGGGTCAGTCACTGCTGGATTAGCAATTTATGACACGATGCAACAAATAGCTCCCGATATAGTGACTATATGTTTTGGAGTAGCTGCTAGTATGGGTGCTTTTCTTCTTTCTGGAGGTACTAGAGGAAAGAGACTAGCACTCCCAAATTCACGCATAATGATACATCAGCCATTAGGAGGCGCACAAGGTCAAGCAGTTGAGATTGAGATTCAGGCTAAAGAGATCCTTTATTTAAAGAAAACTCTTAATTCATTACTTGCGGAACATACTGGACAATCATTAGAAAAAATTAATGAAGATACAGAAAGAGATTATTTTTTATCTCCAGATGAAGCTGTAGATTACGGAATAATTGACAAAGTTATAAAAAATGACAACTAATTGAATTAATTAAGATTATGATGACGGATTGAAGTTTATAAGCAATGCTTGTATAAAGGGAAAGTAACCCAAATTTATTCAATAATTATAAAAAGCGATGGCTAAATTCGACGCCCATCTTAAATGCTCTTTTTGCGGTAAATCACAAGACCAAGTAAGGAAACTTATTGCTGGTCCAGGTGTATATATTTGTGATGAATGCATAGATTTATGTAATGAAATTCTTGACGAAGAGCTATTAGATTCTCAAACCAAAATGAATCAAAGTGCTCCTCAAGTGAAAAAGAAAGTAAAAGAAAATCATTCTAATGGCGCTGATCCATTAAAGATCACCACAATTCCTAAACCAATAGAAATTAAAAGTTTTCTAGATAAGCAAGTGGTCGGTCAAGACTCTGCAAAAAAGATCCTGTCAGTAGCTGTATATAATCATTATAAAAGACTTGCTTGGAAATCTACAGGAAAAGATTCAGGATTACAATCAGACGAGTTACATTCAACTAAATTACAAAAATCAAATATATTACTCATTGGACCAACCGGAAGTGGTAAAACCCTATTAGCCCAAACATTAGCAGAATTTTTAGATGTCCCTTTCGCTGTTGCAGATGCAACCACTCTTACTGAAGCAGGATATGTAGGCGAAGATGTTGAGAATATTCTTTTAAGACTCTTGCAAAAGTCTGAGATGAATGTTGAATTAGCTCAAAGAGGAATTATTTACATAGATGAGATTGATAAAATTGCAAGAAAGAGTGAAAATCCCTCTATAACACGTGATGTTTCTGGAGAAGGAGTTCAACAAGCTTTACTAAAAATGTTAGAAGGTACAGTTGCAAATGTTCCCCCTCAAGGTGGGAGAAAACATCCATACCATGATTGTATTCAAATAGATACAAGTCAGATTTTATTCATTTGTGGTGGAGCATTTATTGGACTAGAAGATATTGTTCAAAAGAGACTTGGAAAACACTCTATTGGTTTTACCACTCCCGAAGAGAAAAGTTTAGCTAATCCAAAAAAAAGATTTGATTCAAGAGAATCACTCAATAATTTAGAACTTGATGATTTAGTAAAGTATGGTTTAATTCCAGAATTTATCGGAAGAATTCCAGTATGCGCTGTCCTAGATCCTCTGAATGAAGAAACACTTAAATCAATTTTAACTGAGCCAAGAGATGCATTAGTCAAACAATTTAAAGCTCTACTTAGTATGGATGATGTTGATCTTACTTTTGAACCAGAATCTGTCACAGCAATTGCTAGAGAAGCTTTTTCTAGAAAAACTGGAGCAAGAGCATTAAGATCAATCATTGAAGAGCTAATGCTAGATCTCATGTATTCTTTACCCTCTCAAAAGGATGTTAAAAAATTCACAATCACAGAAAAAATGGTAGATAAATTATTCTCCTCAAAAATCGTGAAACTTCCATCTAACCAGAATAGGATTAGAAAAGAATCAGCTTAAAAATTTTAGTTATAATCGAAAATATATTTTCAATAAATTGTAGACAATATTAATGTTCGATTCTCATCAACCTTTTCATTTAAAGTATAGGCCAAATGACCTTGATGCACTAGTTGGTCAAGACCTTATTGCGATAACTCTTAAACAGGCATTAGTTACTAAAAAAATTGCACCTGCATACTTATTCAGCGGTCCTAGAGGAACTGGAAAAACTTCAAGCGCGAGAATATTTGCCAAATCATTAAATTGCTTAAAATATGCGGAACCTAATGAAAAACCATGTAACCAATGTGAGATGTGCAAAAGCATTATTCAAGGAATTGCTCTAGATGTAATTGAAATTGATGCAGCATCAAATACAGGAGTCGAAAATATAAGAGAGATAATAGATAGGGCAAGATTTGCTCCCACTCAAGCAAGATGGAAGGTTTATGTTATTGATGAATGTCATATGCTTTCAACAGCAGCCTCAAATGCTTTATTAAAAACAATTGAAGAACCACCAAATAAAGTAGTATTTGTTCTCGCCACTACCAATCCGGAAAGAGTTTTACAAACAATTCATAGTAGATGTCAAAAATTTGACTTTAGAAGAATTAATACTTTAGAAATTTATAAGCATCTTTTAGATATTTCAAATAGAGAAGGGATAAAGTATGAAGAAGCAGCTCTTAAATTAATAGCTAAAAGATCTAATGGAGGTATGAGAGATGCTCAGAGTACATTAGATCAATTAAGCTTATTTCCAGATGGCATAACAAAACAAAACGTTGAAGATTTGCTGGGTGAAGTATCAGAAAATGTTCTTATAGATTTAATTAATTCATTAATAGATAATAAACCAGAATTACTTCTTGAAAATTGTTCCCAACTTTATGAAGCAGGAAATGAGCCTATAGCCATTCTAGAAGGATTGTTAAATATAACTAGAGACCTGCTTTTAAAAACAAATGAAGATTATTCAGATTTATTCTATACTTCAGAGGAATTTCAAGATGAATTAAATAATATTTCTAAAAAGCTTAATAAATCAACCATTGTAAGCTGGCATTCAAACTTAAAAAATATTGAATATCAAATAAAAACAAGTAGTCAACCTAGATTATGGTTAGAAATTCACCTAACAAGTTTATTAAATATTAAGCCACAAGATATAGTCATAGACATAGATAAAAGGACAAATTCCAAACAAGTCATTACACATCAATCAGAATGCTTACCTGACAAGAAGGAAAATATTATCAAAAGAGCAACCACTACGGATGATTTTCAAGATGGAAATATGAAATCAGATGAATCCAAAAATGAATCTAGAAAAACTATAAATAATATTCAAGATGATAATAAATCAATTGAATTAAAAGAAAAATGGTCTTTAATACTCTCAAAATTAGAACTTCCATCTACTAGGATGCTCCTCTCTCAGCAAGCAGAGCTTGTAAGTATTGAACAAAATTATGTAGAGATCTCTTTATCTCCAAATTGGGAAAATATGATTAAAAGTAGAAAAATAGTTATTGAGAATGCTGTAAAAAAAGTATTTGGCGATAATTATGTTATTAATTTAACAAGTTCAAAAAATCAAAAATTAAATTTTGATAATAAAAGAAATAATGATAATGACGTTAATCCTAAAAATAATAAAGATTTCTCTGATGTAAAAGAGATCAACCCAAATATTAAAACAAATAATTCCTACCAAAAAGTAATCAATTCAAAGAGTGAAGAATCTCCAATAGATGAGAATAGTTCAAAAAATCTAGCAAATTTCTTTAATGGAGAAATAATTGAAATCCAAGATTAATTTAATCCTTTATGTTGAGTCTTTTTCCAAAGAATTTTTTTAGGCAATAAGGACATTTTTAATGTTACCCAAGGAATAACAACAAACCAATGCGATAAATAAGCAAGATAAATTATTAAATTTAAAAAAGTCAATTTAGGAAGACTGGGACCTTCATTATTTCGATTGCAACCATACCAAGATGCTATACCGGATAACATAAAAGCAGTAAAAGATATTGGCCAATATACTGGTTTTTTGAAAAGGAATAGACTTATTAACAAATCCAATAAAGTGATAATAGGCAAAGCATATTGCAATATAAAAAAATAGAGAATATCAAATCTTTTTGCAAAACTTATATCACCAAAAAGCAATGATCTCCAATAATCAAAAAATCTTTGCAATCCTCCTTCAGCCCATCTTTGCCGCTGGGCAAATAATGCAGAGAAAGTTTCAACACCCTCCTCCATTACTGGAGGATTTATCAAAATACCTATATTAGCTCCTGCTAATAATAATCTCATACTTAGATCTAAGTCATCTGTAACTGTATTTTCATTAAATGCCCCACATTCAAGTAAAACTTCTTTTTTAATTAACTGTCCATTTCCCCTGAGTTCAGATACACCTGCTTGCAATAAACGACCATATTGAAACACAGTGTCCATAACCATTTCTATTGACTGACAATTAGTAAGTATATTTTTTCCAATATTTGAGACAGATTTTCTCAGCTGAACAACTGACCATGAATCTTTAAATGCAAATTGAAATAGTTTTTGTAAGGTATCGTTTTGTAATTGAGCATCAGCATCTAATATTAATAGCCAATCACCAGAAATAAATTTAAGCGCATAATTTAAAGCACCAGATTTCCCTCCACCAGCATGTTTTAACCTTCTAATAATATTTAACTTATCAAACTTTTTAGAAAGTTTATCAAGAATAGTAGGAGTATCATCAGAACTCCCATCATCAATAATATAAATATTTAATTTTTCACAAGGATAATCTAGACAAAATAATCTCTCTACCAAATCAGAGATAACATTTTGCTCATCTCTTGCAGCGACTAATATATCGAGAAAAGGCAATTCCTCCTGTTTAAGCTTATTTCCCTGCCCAAACACGAAATTAAGATTTGAATTATTTTTTGCGATAACAACTAAACCATATGTTGCAACTACCAGAGAAATAAATATGACAATTATGGAAAAAACTTGCTCTTCAATAAAATGAGGATATATGGCAATCCCAAAACAAGATAATAAAAATAAAAAAGATTTTAAACGTCTATTCCTTGAAAAACTTTTACTCTCAGAATTTATTTTTGAATAATTACTGTAATTCATATATTTATTTTGCAAGATCCTTAATATTTGTAATCGCAGTTTTTGAATAATAGTGATTCAAAATATCTTCATAGTTAAAACCTAATTTAGCCATTTCAATAGCTCCTGATTGAGATAAACCTACACCATGACCAAATCCTCCTCCCTTAAATATCCAAAAATTATCATTTAACTTATCAATTATAAATAAATTACTTGGTAAAAATCTTAAGTATCTACGAATATCATCTTTGATCAAGACAATAGAATTAGATGAATTATTCCTAATGATTTCTAATTTTGTGACCCTTCCACTAATACCGCGTTCTAATACTCGTATATTAGAAATTTGCTTTTTATTTTTAGCTAAATTATTTTGCATGAGCAAATTATTTATTTTGTCTGAAGATATCCTCTTTTCCCAACGGAACAAATAATGATTATCTCCTAGAAAATCTACATTTTTATTATTTAGAAAATTCTTGATTTGTAATTCATTTGTAAAAGGGGAAACCATAAAGTTATCCTTTTTACTAACTAAGTCAAATTTTGGTTGAAAGTAAGAATAATCATTCATTTTCCAAGACTCAGATGATGTAGCAAGAATCCCTCCATTCGATGCATGATAAAAAGCATTTATAGGTTTATTCTCAAAAGTAATTATTAAGCCATTAGTCTGCTTAATTGCTTGCTTTATATGTTTATTTGAATTCAACGAAGGTTTATAAACTTGGCATTGTGTGGTAACACATAAGTGATATTTGTCATTTTTAAATCTATCAGAATTATAAAAAGCCCATGTCCTAGCGATAATAGCTTGAGATTTTAATGCCTCTAGAGGTGAATTAGAACCGATTTCATGAGGTAATACTCCTTCCAAATATTTATCAAAAGGTAGTTTCTGAATTAGTGTCCAAGTCCCATATGAATCTTTTACCAAATAAAAATTTTTTCCATATGTAACATTATTAATTTTTACATCTTTATCAGATGAAATGGATATTACTCCTCCGAGTTTTTGACTAATATATTCGCTTTTTAAGAAGGGGGTATTAATGTATTGATAAACAAATTTTGTAGATTTGAATTTATATTTCTTAGCTAATAAAACATTACTTGGCAGCCATAATTCCCAATTATCAGGGTAAACAATATTTGGTTTTAAACCAAGAAGATTAAGAGAATCAGATTCCTTTTTGGCAGATTCAAAACTAGCAAAAGGTCCTAAAACCCATCTATCGATAATAATAGGTTTTTTGATAGGTATCTTTTCCCAAACAATTTCTATTTTTTTTGATTTATGAGAGATCCCATTCTCTGAATTTAATATTAGGAAATTTTCTCCTCCCTCAAACAATAATTTTTTGGAATTTAACTTACTTTTGTTTCTATCTCCAATATATTGCTTTAACCCGATTAAGAAATTACCTTCATTTAATTCATTATCAAGATTAGGTTTAATGGATGAATTACTAAATTCCCTCGATTCGGTATTGGCACTCATCAAGAATAAGAAATTAAAATTTACCAAGAATAGTATTAAAAACTTAAAAAAATATTTCATATTAATGAGGATGTTGAAAATTCACTTTTCTATTTCACAAACTTTTATTTGCACCAATGCATTTAAAGGTTTAGATTAGTAGACTAATAATAAAGGATTTTTGATGCCAAAACTAAAGACACGTAAATCAGCGGCAAAAAGATTTAAAGCTACAGCTACTGGCAAATTCATGAGAAGAAGAGCTTTTCATAATCATTTACTTGATCATAAAAGTCCAAAATTAAAAAGACACTTATCTACAAAAGCAGTTGTTGATGAAAGAGACGCTGATAATGTAAGATTAATGATTCCATATGCATAAATTAATTATTTTTTTTAAGCCATGTCAAGAGTAAAAAGGGGAAATGTTGCAAGAAAAAGAAGAAATAAGATCTTAAGTCTTGCCAAGGGGTTTAGAGGAGGTAATAAAAACCTCTTTAGAACTGCCAATCAAAGGGTAATGAAAGCTCTTTGCAACGCTTACAGAGATAGAAGAAGAAGAAAAAGAGACTTTAGAAGACTCTGGATCTCAAGAATCAATGCAGCAGCGAGAATCCATGGAACAACTTATAGTAAATTATTAAACAATCTCAAAAATGCAGATATAAAAATAAATAGAAAAATGTTAGCTCAACTAGCACTACATGAACCTAAATGCTTTCAAGAAATTGTTTCATCAGCATCAAAATAGTTAGATAGTTTTTACAATATCAACAATAGAGAAATTTATTAATATGGAAATATCTTCTTTTCAATCATATTTAATAATTTTATTTATTTTATTGGTGATAATTTCTATTTTTGTATTTCGCCAATTCTTAAGAACAAGAAAAGAAGAAATTAATCTCGTTAAATTTGAACAAAAAGGTTTTGAAGCAATCGATTCAGCAGAAGAATTATATGAATTTGGTTCTATACAAATTAAAAAAAGACTATACTCACAAGCAACGAAAACCTTTATAAAAGCCATTAAAAATTCAAAAGACGAACCTGTTGAGGCAAAAGCTATTATCGAAAATGCCTTAGGTTTTTCATATGCTGCCCAAAAAGATTTTAAAAAAGCCATTAAGCATTATGATAAAGCAATAGAGCTATTACCAAAATACGTAGTCGCATATAATAATTTAGCTTCAGCCAAGCAAAATTTATTAGAATTTGAAGATGCATATAATACTTATAAAAGAGTATTAGCTATAGAGCCAAAAAACAAAACCGCTGCTAAGAAAATTAAAGAACTTGAGAAAAGGAGCAATTATGAACCATATTCAGAAACAAAAAACAAAGGTTTTTAATTATGGATTATTTACATATTGGAAATAAAACTTTTAAAAGTAGATTGATGCTAGGAACTGGGAAATATCAATCATCCGCATTAATGAGTCAAAGTTTAAATAAATCAAAATGTGAAATCGTTACAGTTGCAATAAGAAGAATTAATCAAGATCAAGACGAAGAAAATTTAGTAAAACAAATAGATTGGAATAAATACTGGATGCTTCCAAACACAGCAGGATGTAGTAATGCTGAAGAAGCCATTAGAATTGCACTCCTGGGAAGAGAACTAGCTAAGTTAATAGGACAAGAGGATAATAACTTTGTAAAGTTAGAAGTTATACCTGATCAAAAATATCTTTTACCAGACCCAATAGAAACGCTTAAAGCGGCTGAATCATTAATTAAAAGAAACTTTGTAGTAATGCCTTATATTAACTCTGACCCATTACTTGCTAAAAGACTTGAAGAAATAGGATGTGCAACAGTTATGCCACTTGGATCTCCTATTGGTTCAGGTCAAGGTATTCTTAATGCTTCTAATATCTCTATTATTATCGAGAATGCCAAAGTACCTGTAATTATAGATGCTGGTATAGGCGTGCCAAGTGAAGCTTCACAAGCTATGGAAATGGGAGCAGATGGAGTTCTTATTAATAGCGCTATCGCTCTTTCAAATAGTCCAGCTGAAATGGCAGAAGGGATGTATTTAGGGGTGACAGCAGGAAGAAAAGCTTATTTAGGAGGAAGAATCGAAAAGAAAAAAATTGCTCAAGCTAGTTCTCCGTTAGACAACATATCTAAAACATGATTTATATTGTGTATTTATGAGACAATAAAAGAGATACTTTTAAAAAATTACGCATTTATTAATGGCTTTGAAAAAAGATTTGAAACTATTTTCAATATTTATACACATATATACAGCTTGCTGTAGTAGTTTAATAAATAAATAATGAGAAAATCAATCTGGAGTTTTGAGTGAAAGTAATTGTTCTTGGCGGAGATGGTTTTTGCGGTTGGCCTTGTGCAGTCAACCTAGCAGAACAAAATCACGATGTTATTATCGTCGACAATCTTAGTCGTAGAAAAATTGATATTGATCTTGAGGTTGAATCTCTTACGCCAATCTCCTCTATCAATGAAAGACTTGATGTATGGAAAGAATTAGGAGAGAGACCTATAAGATTCATAAATATTGATATTTCAAAGCAATATCAAAAATTACTAAATTTATTAATTGATGAGAAGCCAGACTCAGTTATACATTTCGCTGAGCAAAGAGCTGCTCCATACTCAATGAAATCAAGCTTTACAAAAAGATATACAGTCGACAATAACGTAAATGGGACGCATAACCTTCTTGCTGCGATTGTTGAAAGTAATTTAGATATCCATATTGTTCACTTAGGAACTATGGGAGTTTATGGTTATGGTTCTCACAGAGGAGCCACTATTCCTGAAGGATATTTAAAAGTTGAGGTACCGCAGCCAGATGGTAGTAGATTTGAAGAAGAAATTTTGCATCCAGCTAGTCCTGGAAGTGTCTATCATATGACAAAAACTTTAGATCAATTATTATTTCTTTATTACAATAAAAATGATTTGGTAAGGATTACTGACTTACATCAAGGAATTGTGTGGGGAACTAATACCGAAACAACATTAAAAGATCCAAGATTAACTAATAGATTTGATTATGATGGTGATTACGGCACTGTTCTTAATAGATTCTTGATGCAAGCAGCCATCGGTTATCCTTTAACTGTTCATGGTACGGGAGGACAAACAAGGGCATTTATTCATATTAAAGATTCCGTCAAATGTGTTCAATTGGCCTTAGAGAACCCACCCAATTCTGGAGAAAGGGTAAAAATATTTAACCAAATGACAGAAAGTCATCAGGTTGGAGAACTAGCAAAAAAAGTTGCTTCTTTAACAGGTGCAAATATAAATTATCTACCAAATCCAAGGAATGAAGCTGTTGAAAATGATTTAATTGTTGATAATAGATGTTTTATTGAATTAGGATTAAATCCAACGACACTTGATAATGGATTATTAGAAGAAGTCTTTGAAGTTGCGAAGAAGTATTCAAACAGGTGCGACAAAAAAAGAATTCCGTGTGTTTCAACTTGGACAAAAAATCAAGAAAAAGCTATTAACTCTTGAACAAATATTTATATATTAAAACATCGTGAAAATAGCATTCTTTACTGAAACTTTTCTTCCTAAAGTTGATGGGATAGTAACAAGACTAACTAAAACAATTGAATTTCTGATTAAAAATGGTGATGAGGTTATAGTGTTTTGCCCTGAAGGCTGTCCGAATCAATATAAAGGAGCAAAGATTATAGGGGTTGCTGCAATGCCATTACCCTTATATCCAGAATTAAAATTAGGTTTACCTGGACCAGCGGTATCAGATGCATTAGAAGAATTTAAACCTGACTTAATCCATGTAGTTAATCCTGCAGTTTTAGGATTAGGAGGTATATGGCTTGCAAAAACAAATAATATTCCACTAATTGCTAGCTATCACACTCATTTACCCAAATATCTTGAACATTATGGAATGGGAATGTTAGAACCACTATTATGGGAATTATTAAAGGCAGCTCATAATCAAGCTTTACTAAACTTATGCACTTCTACTGCGATGGTTAAGGAATTAGAAAGCAAAGGAATCAAAAGGACTGCTTTATGGCAAAGAGGTGTCGATACACAAAGTTTCAAGCCAGAATTTAGAAATAAAATCATGAGAAAAAGACTTCTAGGAAAATATAAAGATACAGATTCATTATTAATTTATGTAGGAAGATTATCTGCAGAAAAACAAATAGAGAGAATAAAACCTGTTCTTGATCAGATCCCAGACGCATGCCTAGCACTTGTAGGAGATGGTCCTCATAGAAATCAATTAGAAAAAATTTTTGAAAATACAAAAACAAATTTCATTGGCTACTTAGCTGGAGAAGAATTAGCGAGCGCCTATGCATCTGGAGATATATTTGTATTCCCATCTAGTACTGAAACTCTGGGATTAGTTCTTCTAGAAGCCATGGCAGCAGGATGCCCAGTTATAGGTGCAAACAAAGGAGGAATTCCAGATATAATCAATGATGAAATAAATGGATGCTTATATGACCCAGATCAAGATGATCAAGGAGAACAAAGTCTGATTGAAGCAATACAAAAAATACTTGTTAATAAAGATAAAAAAGAAATAATGAGAAAAGCAGCTAGGGAAGAAGCAGAAAAATGGGACTGGAATCGAGCGACTTTACAACTAAAAAATTTTTATGATGAAACTCTGAATGGTTGTAGATAGATATTAATTTTTAAGCAACATTAGGGGGGGGATTTGGACTATTTATTGATGTAATTGGAAGTATTAAGGTTGCTATATTTTGATTTTTTTTAGGTCTCCTTTTTTTTGACAATCTTATCCCAAACGGAACTCTAATCACATTTGTATCTTCTATAGATTGAACTTCAGAATTATCATGATTATCATTATGAACAAAATTTGGCAGTTCCAATTTATCTTTGGAAAAATATTTTATTGTATCTTTGTTTGAATCCTTTTTCATAGCTTCAAATACCCCAAAAAATTTGATGCTTGATTATAGTAATAAATTTGAAAAGATTTCTATAAGAAAAAATTAAATTTTATTATTCTGAATTTAACGAATAATTTATTTAAAAGCTAGGTCTTACGCACATTTTTTTTCTTCAGTTACTGGTTCCTCTTGAATACTACATGAACAGACTAAATTTCTATCCCCATATGCATTATTAATCCTTGATACGGGGGACCAAAACTTACGAATTTTATCATCATTATAAGGATAAGCTGCTTTCTCCTTAGTATAGGGATTTTGCCACTCTTCACTAATTAATTGTTTAATTGTGTGCGGAGAATTAATTATTACATTATTATCTTTTGGATATAACCCATTCTCAACCTCAGTAATTTCATCTGCTATCAAAAGCATAGCATCACAAAATCTATCTATCTCTCTCAAACTCTCACTCTCAGTAGGTTCAATCATAATCGTTTCTGCAACAGGCCAGCTTACAGTCGGAGCATGAAAACTATAGTCAATTAATCTTTTTGCAATATCATTAACAGTTAGGCCTGTTTTTTGTTTTAAGTCTCTAAAGTCAAGTATGCATTCGTGAGCAACGAAACCATTTTGCCCTTTATAAAGGATCTTGAACTTCGTCTTCAGGATAAATGCAATGTAATTTGCTGATAATATCGCTTGCATACTTGATTTTTTCAATCCTTGCATGCCTGACATTTTTATATACATCCAGCTTATCGGAAGTATACTGGCACTCCCAAATTGTGCTGAGGATACTGAATAAGAAGTATTATTTATGAAAACATTACTTAAAGAAAAATCTGGCAAGAAAGGTCTTAAAGTCTCTGATACGGCAACTGGACCAACACCTGGACCACCTCCTCCATGAGGGATACAAAAAGTTTTATGTAAATTCAAATGACATACGTCAATCCCATATTCGCCTGGCTTACACAAACCAACTTGGGCATTTAAATTTGCTCCATCTAAATAAACAAAACCGCCTATATTATGGACGAGTTCACAAATCTCTCTAATTCTTAGTTCAAACACCCCATGAGTTGAAGGATAAGTCAACATCAGTGCAGCAATTTGCGAACCAAATTCTTTTAGTTTTTTGGACAAGTCATCAAAATCAATATTGCCTTGTTCATCACAGCTCACTGATACAACTTCAAATCCTGCCATTACAGCGCTAGCAGGATTTGTTCCATGCGCACTTGAAGGGATCAAACATTTCTTCCTAACATAATCATTTTTAGAAATGAAATATGATTTAATTGCAAGTAAACCAGCAAATTCCCCTTGAGATCCTGCATTTGGCTGAAAAGAAACCGCTTGAAGTCCAACAATTTCACAAATCCATTTTTCCAAGTCAGTGATGATTTGAGAATAACCTTTGGTTTGAGATTTTGGAGCGAAAGGATGAATTAATGAAAATTCTTGCCAAGAAATTGGATTTAATTCTGCAGCAGAATTTAGTTTCATAGTACAGCTTCCTAAGGGCATCATTCCATCAACCAAAGAAAAGTCCTTTTCAGAAAGATGAAAAATATATCTCATCAATTCAGTTTCACTTCTATAATTTTCAAATATTTCTTGACTCATAAAGTTATCATCTCTTAGCGGCAAACCCTCTAACTCAAAAAAATAATCAATAGGAATTTTTCTAAAATCAATCTCCTTATCAAATACACTTCCTATAAATTCTAAAATTTTAAATATCTCACTTTCATCAGTAACTTCATCAATAGAGATACCAAAACCTTTTGCATTTTCTATATCAGCACCTAAGGGTAGAATTCTTAAATTAAAACCAGCCTCAAGAGCAGCTTGATGAATTTGAGTTGATTTCTCGGTATAAATATCAAAACTATCAAATCTTGCAGCATCTTTAACAACCAATCCTAACTTTTTTAAACATAATTCTAAATGTCTTCTAAAAATTACTATTCTTCGTGCGATTTTGGTTAGTCCAGAAGAGCCATGATAGACAGCATAAAATGAAGAAATTATTGCGAGCAAGGATTGTGC